>JALHLL010000067.1 GCA_022844575.1 bacterium | reverse complement strand
ATTATTTACATAAGAAAGCAGTGTTTCGGAATAAGAGGAATTGTACTCAAAACAAATATCAACTTGAGTTTCGGCACCCGAATCTCCTGTACTGCTTCCTTTGATTACCGATGGCTCGGTTAAAGAGGTTACCGATGAATCTATATGTTTGATAAAATCAACAAGACCGCCCGGATAAGCAAATACTTCCTTAAAACCCTCTTCTCTTTCATCGGCAAGAGTAATCGTAATTTCAGGATTAAGAAATGCCAATTCACGTAAACGATCAGCAACACGTTCTGTTCTGAACACTGTTGTTTTAAATATCGTTTCATCAGGCACAAACCAAACACGTGTACCTGTTAATGACGATGCACCGATCTCGGTAACAGCCGTTACAGGATCGCCGCATTGATACTTTTGTTCAAACTTTTTACCTTCACGCTGAACCGTTACGATACACGTAGAGGATAAGGCATTAACACAAGAAACCCCCACACCGTGAAGTCCGCCGGAAACCTTATAGCTTTGCTTATCGAATTTACCCCCGGCATGAAGAGTACACATTACAACTTCAAGCGTCGAAATTTTCTTTATGGGATGTGGGCCCGTCGGGATCCCGCGACCATCATCCTCTACTGAACAAGAGCCATCGGCATGTATTGTTACGGCTATGCTTGTACAATAGCCCGCAAGAGCTTCATCTATTGAGTTATCAACAACTTCTTGTATAAGATGGTGTAAGCCGCGTTCGCCAATATCGCCGATATACATTGCAGGACGTTTACGAACCGCTTCCAAACCTTCAAGAACTTTAATAGAATCTTCGGTATAGCCGGCATTACCATTGGGTGAAATATTGTCGTTGAGTTCGGCTTCGTTAGTATTTGACATGTCTCTTCGGAAAAATGATGTATGTAACTCGTATTTTTGCTGCAAACAGAATACAAAAATACGGATTTTCGAGCAGACTTCATTCGTTGGTTTGGGGTATCGACACCTCGTACATTTACATATACTTAGGATGGCAAAAACAGATAAATCAAATGAGCAAGAGAATGAAAAGGAGATGAGTTTCTTCGATCATCTTTCCGACTTGCGGAAAAGAATTATGTATATGGTACTCGGTTTGCTCATTGCATGTATAGCCGCCGCCTTCATAGTTAATTTTTTAATGGAGACCGTTTTGCTTGCACCGGCATTGCAAGTAAAGCCTCCGTTGAAGTTGCAGAACATCCGTCCTTTCGGGCAGACGCTCCTTTATTTTAAGGTTCTACTCTTTGCCGGATTTGTTATTTCCGTACCGAATACTTTGTTTCAACTATGGATGTTTGTTGCGCCGGGTCTGTATGAACATGAACGTTCATGGGTACGAAGAATTACCATATTAACGACATTTTGTTTTTTATCGGGTATTGTTTTTGCCTATTATGTAATGGTGCCTACCATGCTTGGGTTTGCTTCCGGATTCGGTTCGGCACAAATTGAAAATTCGATTGAGATAAATGAGTATTTCAGCTTTATGACAATGACAATACTTTCGGCAGGGTTGATATTTGAATTACCGATGATTTCTTTTGTATTGGCACGTATCGGAATACTTACATCACAGTTTATGACAAGATACCGCCGTCATGCAATTATCATCATTCTATTTCTTGCTGCGGCATTAACACCTTCAACCGATCCGATAAGTCAATTAGTACTTGCAGGTCCTTTATGGATACTCTATGAGATAAGCATTATTGTTGTTCGCACAACACAAAAGAAAAAGGAAGAGAGTATTTAATTATACAATCAACAGATTGATAAGTAATACGAAAAATTAAGGTCATCTGTCATGTACACGAAAGGTCTGCAATGGTGTATTATACATTACATATTAATAAACTTCTCATTGTATTCCTGCTTTCGATACTTTCCAACGGAGTAATTTACTCAGGGAATTTATCAAGAGAACTTAACGAACAGAAGGCTAAATACGAATCTGACAAAAGAGATGAGAGATTAATTGAAAATCCCAACATCTATGATTTCATCTCTTCATCATTCGGATATAGCCATAATATTGATAATTCTGCATGTATTAAAGAAATAAACGTAGGTGTAAATATTGATCTGTATAAGGGTAAAGAAAATTTGAGAGGTAAATCCGTCTGGACAAAATTTAATGCTGGCTTACAGGCTTTGTCCTTCGGATTAAGTTATAAACAATACAATGACTTTGGAAAATCAGGAGTGCTGAACTTTAATGCAGTACTCCTTAAGGTTCAAGGTCAGGTAACTCACATGTCAGATATGAGTGGGTTAATGAGGCAATTCGATATAGCTTTTATCGAGAAAAAAACTCCTATTTATGCGAGCACCTCAATAGATTGGGTATCAATTAATTTGGGTTTGGGTTACGACCCGTTTTATTCGTCCGAGTTTACCAGAATTGCTATTATTCCTCGTTTAGGATTAGGTTTCCGGAACCTCATTCTTGATACTAATATCTTTACTGAATTACCAAACAATAAAAAAGAAAAAACGCATTACGGTTTTGTTAGTGCTTCTGCACTTTTCTTAGCTTCACATAAAGCTTTAAATCTATATGCAGACATTGCTTTCATTCCTTACAATTCTTTATTCCACATTAATTACAAGGCAGGTATTTCATATACTTTCTGGAGAAAAATAAAAGACTTTTCCTTAAATGATTGTAGTATTTTCTTAAACTTTGAAACAAACAAGTTTTCAATATCGGATGATACCGGAACTTTCTCTAAAACCATTCAGAATATAAGAGGCGGGCTATCGTTCAGATTAGCGGCGTTCTTTGATACTGCATATTAATACAATATTTTTACTTCCATTGTACTCACTCATTGAAAAAGATAAATTTAACTCCGCTATTCCTGTTCAGCAGCATTCAAATTATACATAGTCGCAGCAATGTATAAAAAAACATTAAGTATTCTTTTCCATTTCTTCATTAAACAGTACATAGTGTATATGGTCTTGCCATATACCGTTTATGTTTAAGTATTTGCGGGCATACCCTTCTTTTTCAAAACCGAGCTTTTCAAGCACACGTATCGAGGCAATATTATAGGGCAATACATTTGCTTCTATTCTGTGTAACCCTATGTATTTGAATATATAATTATTCGCCGCTTGCAATGCTTCCGTTATGAGTCCTTTTCCTGCTTCGTCCTTATCTATTTTATACCCTAAATAGCATGATAAGAATGCTCCACGTATTATATTGGAATATCCTATATCGCCTACAATTGATTGAGTGTTGTTTTTTGCGAATAAATAAAAACGTAATTCTCTTCCTTCTTCCATCGCCTTTATTTTCTTTTGTATTGCCTCATTCTGAAAATCTATCGTATAAAAATTCTCTTCCCGTATCGGTGACCACACTCGTAAGTGCTCTTCATTCTTTACTAAAAAGCGAAGTATAAGCGGAGTAAAATCACTATGCACGCTTTGTAATAATAAACGTTCAGTTTCAAGTATTATACTATCCATTTTATTATTCATCCTTAAACGGAATTTCTACGATTTCCAGTTCCTGAGCAAGAAATGTATTTGTAAAAATTTCTCGTGCTTCTTCCAACAATACCGATTTATCATCATAACGATTGCTTACATGGCTTATCCACAAATATTCTACATTGGCAGCACGCGCTATGCTTGCCGCTTGTTTTGCCGTTGAATGAAATTTTTCAGATGCGGCATTCTGGTGTTGATCAGAAAAAGTTGCTTCATGTTGCAAAACAGTGGCGGCACGTGCAAGTTCCACTGTGGCACTTGTCGGCAATGTATCACCGCAATAGACAAATGCTTCGCTTCGTGGTTCATGGGCTAAAACATCGCTTAGGTGTATTATCTCATTAGTAAGCGGATGATGTATTTTTCCTTCCTTTTTCAGATTACCAATATGCTCGCCCTGCTCTATGCCTAATGTTTTCAGTTTATCCATATCAACATTATAGTGCAAAGGAAAATCTATACGAAAGCCGAATGAACTTATACGATGTTCCAATGCCGCTACAGTAATCGAAAACTCCGTTTGTGAATACACCACGCCGGAATATTCGGGCGGTAGTTCACGGTATCGTATATCGAAAGGTGCTGTTTTCATACCTGAAAGGCGGCAGGCATGCTCAACAAATTCACGTATGCCTTCGGGCGCTACTATCAGCAATGGTGCTTTGCGTTGTGTGGAATAAAATGCCGAAAGTAGGGGCATAAGTCCCCAAATATGGTCACCATGGCAATGGCTTAAGCAAATAGTGTGTATATGATTGAAAGGAACATTACTTCGCAGTAACTGAAACTGTGTTCCTTCACCGCAATCAAATAATATTACTCCGTGTGAAGTCCATAGGATTGTTGCAGAGAAGTTATTTGTTAAGGTCGGCGGACCTCCGGCTTTTGCACCAAGTACTGAAAATCTCATAGACTGTTTTGATTTTGTTTCTGATTTTAAACAATTTATGGTGTAATTACCTTATTTGAGCAAAAAACGTCAATCACTTTCACAAAAAGTGTTAAGCACATGTTAACTTTTTTATCCTTTCTGCATCCTGAACTAATTTTGTGCGTACTGTCGTTAATCACGGACTAAGTGTTATGAATAGAAAGAAATTAAGCATAGTAATAGCCGCGATGATACTTTCGCTTACAGGTCTCATTGGTGTGCAGCTATATTGGATTGATACTGCCTTGCGCCTTAATGATGAGCAATTCGAGCATCGGGTTAATGAGGCGCTTGATGACTTGACACATTCAATGGAGGAGCAGGAATCCGCCCGACTTCTTGCAATGCACTTTGAGAAGGTAAACGGCACGGCAGCCGAAAATGAAACCAAGAGTACTGCAAAACAAATTCACCTGAAACCGAATGTTGCGGCAGTCGAAAATGAAGCGGATGAAAACTTCATGTGTGCACCACCTGAAGCAACTGAGGAAGGTGCGGAAATAACCGATACGGAATTTCCGCAGGAGGATGCTTTAGAAACCGATGAGGACGATGTGCCCTCCACAAATACATTAAGAATACGTGAAATAAAAAAAGATAGCATCGGGCCAATTCGCTTGCTCTATCATAATAAGGAATCAAGATTCGACAATGAGCAAAGTCCGGAACCTATGATTTTTACATTTAACGAGGAAGCCGAAGCGGAGACTTCCGTAAATAATCATAAAAAAAAGAAACGAGCACAACCGGTTCTAAGAAAACGTAAAGTTCGGATAAATACGAATTCACAAACAAGTGCAATAAATAATGCCGTTAAGGAAATAAATTTGCGCGATTCCTCCATACGATTAGTGCTTAGCAGCCGTGATAAAGTATTGGAGAATGTTATGGTATATATGTGTAATGAGGGAGTAAAGTTCGAAGATAATTACGACATGGCGCAAAAGGAATTGGAAAAAGCAAATCTGGAAATGGAAAGACAGAATATAATTCATCGTAAACGTTCCAATAATCTTTTTACCACAGTTGGTTATAATGATTCCAAAAGTAGTAGGTCACGTAACGCGCAAAATGCGGATTATATGGGTTACTTTTCATGGACTCAAAATGCTTATCCTCATGAAGCGGCAAAACAATCGAAACGACAGCATAATATAGCAAGACGTGAAGCGAAAGAATCTCAAACATCAGCTTATACACTTATTGAGAAAAACAATACACCTATTTCCGTATTGCAGGTGAACAGAAGAATTCCGTCTGTTGCCAAAACACCCGTTTCGCTTAATGTGGTTAATAAATTACCCAAATTGCCTCAATTTCCTGCTGTAAAAAAAGGAAACTCTCTTGCAGAAAATTCCTCCGTGCAAAACGATGCAAAAAACGCCACACTCTCCGTACAAAGCGTAGCCAGAAAAGTTGATCAGGTAACGGATGTAACTGCGCGATGGATAGCGGAATTGGCAATGGGCAGACGTTCAATAAAAGATCGTGTACAAAAAGACTCATTGGAAAACTTAATAAGCATGGTTGTAAAAAATCGCGGTATAGATATACCGTACAGCTATGAAGTGGTGCATGCGAAAACTGGTAATGTTGAATTTGCAAAAAGCAAACCCGATGCTTCGCGTGAAAGCAATGCGTGTACCGCAACATTATTCCCTAATGATATAATGCCGAGTGAATACGAATTGCATTTACGCTTTCATGACAATACTTCATCCGTATTGAGTAAGATATGGAAACAATTACTTGCTTCCGGTATATTTTTAAGTATTGTGGTAACAACATTTGCATTTACCGTTGTCACAATGAATAAACAAAAGAAAATTTCGGATATGAAAACCGAATTTATCAATAATATGACGCATGAATTCCAAACACCTATTTCGACGATTTCATTGGCAAGCGAAGCATTGCGCGACCCCGATATATCCGCCGATGAGGAAAGGCGGCATCGTTTTGCGCGAATTATTCATACGGAAAATAAACGCTTGGGCAAACATGTGGAATTGCTATTGCAAGCGGCACAATTGGAAAACGGTAATTATTCCATCTGTTCCGAAAATGTGGATATGCACGCCGTTATACTAAGCGAAACAGCAAATGCCGCAATGCAGGTTGAACATAGGGGTGGAAATGTACAATGCAGATTAAGAGCAACCAATAGTGAGATTGTAGGCGATGGCACGCATCTGAGTAATATCATTCGCAATTTGCTTGATAATGCAAATAAATATTCACCTGACGCGCCGGAAATACATATACAAACCTATAATGATGATAAAAACTTGACAATAGCCGTATCGGATAAAGGCAGAGGGCTTACACGTGAGCAATCGGCTATGGTATTTGAAAGATTTTATCGTGTACCTACAGGTAACAGACACGATGTAAAAGGATTCGGCTTGGGGCTTAGTTATGTAAAGGCTATGGTCGAGGCGCATGGCGGAACAATTTCTGTTGAAAGCGAACCGCATAAAGGCAGTACATTTACTATTACTTTACCTTTTCATTCGCCACTGCAACTATCTTAAATTTTTAACGTACATTTCAACACAACAAAAAAGTCCTTACGATGAACCACAATATTCTTTTGGTTGAAGACGATCCGAACTTAGGTGCGGTATTACAGGAGTTTTTAGAACTTAAAAAATATCATTTGCGCTTACGAACCGATGGAGACGCCGGCTTACAAGCATTCCATGAGGAAAGACCTGATCTATGTGTTTTGGATGTGATGATGCCCAAGCGTGACGGTTTCGACTTAGCGCGTGAGATTCGTAAGAATGACCCCGAAATACCGATAATATTCCTAACGGCAAAGGGAATGAAAGAAGATAAAATAGAGGGATTTTCTATAGGTGCGGATGACTATGTGACCAAACCTTTTAGTGCTGAAGAATTATTATTCAGAATACAAGCAGTATTACGTAGATGTTTGCATATAAAAGAGGAAATGCCGAAAACTAAATTCTCACTCGGCTCATTCTCCTTTGATTATGATGAACGTTTGCTTACCGGTACGGATTATCGCCAAGCATTAACCAGTAAGGAAGCCGACCTGCTTAGAATGCTTTGTGAAAATAAAAACACCGTATTGCGTCGGGAAATAGCCCTAAAAAAAATATGGGGCGACGACAGCTATTTTAACGGCAGAAGCATGGATGTTTTTATTACCCGTTTACGCAAATATATGCGTGCTGATAAGGCAGTGGAAATTGTGAATGTGCATGGTACAGGGTACAAATTATTAGAGCGTGCTTAATTTTTCCTTAATTACTCATCACTATAACTACCGGAAACGGTAATTCATTACACAATCTAACTTCATTGCCCCAAATTTTAACTATCAAATTGACTAATCAAAATTGATTTAATCAGTTCAAATAAAGATTATTTCTGTGTAAAAGCCCCACGCATCTTGTCTAAAAGATAGATGATTGCCAATACTGTTAACACTGTACCCAGTACAGCCGCAACACCCTTCACATAGTAATCAAACGACAACTCTAAAGCTTTGCTTATCTTCGCGACATAATCAATTTTTGGCTCCGCAATACCTTCATACAGGGATACCCGAATAGTGCAGAATTCATTTTCAGTGCTAAATTTTGCGAGATCAACTCCAAGCATTCTCAATCTTTCTTCTATCTCAAAAATGCGCCCATTAAGTGTAATAAAATCCTGTATATGCAGTGCTTGCTTTTTCAACTCATATAATGTCTGCAATTGTTCTTCCATTGAAGATTTTTGTGCACTCATTAGTTCAAACTCGTTTGTTTTATCTGTTTTAGTAACTTCTTTTGTTTGTGTTTCCCCAATACCAAGTACACCATTGTACAATGTATCAAAAAGATTCGGCTTTACGCCTATTACTAAATGTATCTCTTGACCACCAGTTTCACCTGTTAACTTCTCATATTGTATTACGCCGTTATATAAATCTATTATTTTCTTCAATTTCCTGGCATCTTGCGCAAACTGAGAAGTTTTAGTCGATATGGACGCAATCTTTTCATATACTTGAGCTATTGAGGGTATATTGAGAAGATCGTAATTAGGTTTGGAGCTAGCTCTGGCATAATTTTTCTTTATATCTTCGACATGCATAAAATAGCTATAATAGCGATGGTTTGTATTATTTTCTTTATCCCAATAAATAGTATAAAGTATATTGTATATAAATACAATAATAAAACCTACTATAAACCATGAAGCAATTTTCCAAAAGCGTTTCTTTAGTGTGTTTTCCATAATACGGACAATAATATGTATTTAAAAAACTTTTAGTTAGTTTTATCACTTATATCTTCAGAATATCTTAGCAATTTGGCTGACTAAAAGAAATCAGTATCAGAACTACTCCTTTATCTCACCAACAAATTGTTTTTCATACTCAGCCCATGCTGTCTTATTATGGTGATTTTCGCCGTAGTATGTTAATATCTTTTCCATAAGACTTGGTTGCAGATAACCGCCAACGGGTGAAAGCATGGTAAAATCTTCAGCTAACCATACGGTAGAAGGATAAGACATTTTCCCGCTTAATAATGAAAAAGCAAATTCATTACAGCGATAATCCTTTTTATAGGTAAAAACATGATTATTAAAACGTATCGTATCCTTGCTTTCCGCATTATACTTTACTGCATAAAAATGTTTATTTATATACTCCACTATCTTCGGATGTGAATATGTAGCGGCATCCATTTTTTTACACCATCCGCACCAATCAGTATAAATATCAATCAATATCTTACGAGGTTCTTTTTTGGAAAGTTCCACCGCTTGGTCGAAACTTACCCATTGTATTTTCGGCTTATCTTCGGCATAACTATTCGTAAAAGCCGAACCATAGACAATCGTCGCCGTAAATAAAAAAATGAGGATTTGTTTCATCATTGTAAAAACCTTTGAATAAGCTTCTTATATGGTGTATTGACAGCTTGTGCTTTTAGAATGGCACTATACGGAAATCACTACAAATATAGGAGTTGTCTTTCCGATTGAAACACAAATCATCTCTAAAATCATAGTTTGTGTTAATTTTCGCCACTGAAGAGCCGTTTGCAAAGTCGGAACGGCGATTGCGGTATGGTTTCATCACGATTAAGAGGGAATAAAATCATGAAAATGAAAAAGTATCTTGCACCGAGTATGAAAGAGGGTCTTGAGCTGATGCGCAGGGAACTTGGTGATGATGCTATGATTCTTTCAACACGTACCGTAAAAACACCCGATGGTGATATTATAGAAATTGTGGCTACGAATGAGGAGCAGGAAACATCATCAACAAGTAGTATAACAGCCAGAATAAAACAAAAAGAACAACAGGAACAACAAGAAGCGGAAACACCCACACCGGCAAAAAAACGTCCTGCAAGCGGGAAACGTACTGAAGCAAAAAAACGGGAGCTTCTCCCCACTGCCCAATCAAGCGATATTGATGAGGCAGTGAACTTGGTACAGTTGCGCCGTGAAATTGCTGAGATGCGCTCGGTTCTCGATGGATTGAGCGATGCAGTGCGTTATCGCCATAGTGCTACGTTGGGCAAACTATACAATGATTTGTATAAAAAACTGCGCGATGCGGAATTTGCCGATGATGAAGCATTACGTTTTATCGGTCTTTTGGCTGCGCGAGGCCCCTTTACCTCTGTAGCAGAAGCAAATCAGACTTTACGAAATCTTATTACCGAACACTTGCGAACGATAACACCAATTGAGCCGAAACCGACTTGTACAACGGCTTTTTTTGTAGGCCCTACAGGTAATGGCAAAACGGTAACGATTGCGAAACTTGCAGCAGTGTGTAAGTTACTCTATAAGGCAAATGTACTTATCATCTCTGCTGATACATATAAAGTAGGTGGGACTGATCAATTACAAACCTTTGCCTCGATTGCGGGCATACCTTTTGAAATCGTCTATAACTCGCAAGAGTTACGGCAAATGATACGACATGAAAAAAGCAAACGTGATATTATACTTATTGATACCGTAGGGCGAAATCAACGCGATAAAAAAATGCTTATGGAAATAGCAGGATATAAAGAAGCATGTATGCCAGATATTACCTATTTGGTACAAAGTGCAACGGTGAATGAACATACCTTTATTGATGTGCTCGATAAATTTTCCGTTCTTTCGCCCGATGCACTCATTATCACTAAAATTGATGAAGCGATTTCACTTGGGGCAATGGTAAGCACATTGCGTAAAAAATCATTGCCGCTTGCATATTTTACAACAGGGCAAACCATTCCCGATGATATAGAACCGGCTGATATTGAAAGAATTGCCAATCATATATTGCCGGAGTTTTAGCGTTTATTTGATAAACGATTCCGCTTCGGAGGGTAAAGAGAAAGTACCATCGGCATTACAAGGAAAGTCAAGTACTTTTTCTATCGCATTCAGGTTCAATACGCCGTATATATGGGGGAATTGCTGCCCTTCATTCTGCAAATCTTCATAGACAACGGCGCTTTTCACCATTTCTTCATTGATCATGAGCATTACCATATCCTCCACGCCTTTATAATTGGCATTGGCTACACCCAGAATCTGGTGCATAAGCGAACAATGGATAAACCCTTGTTTGGATAAAGATTCCGCTTCATACCACCCTTGCTCTTCCGCTTTTTCCAACTCGCCGATGCGGAGTATATGTACTATCGTCATAATATTTCTTTCCTAATAGTAAAAATCGATTTTAGAATGTAAGATAATACCTATTTGGTGAAATCCCGCATAGCATTATTTCCGCACCGATATAGCAGTGAACAGTAAGAATGACCTAACACCCTGCCACAGTTCAACCTTTCCGTAATTTTGAGCTTCTTATTTTATCATATCTATTTTTTATGTCATCTACTCATCGTATTCAAACCGCATTAATCAGTGTTTCCGATAAAACAGGTATTCTTGAGTTGGCGCGTGAACTTCATGCTCTCGGCATATCTATAATCTCCACGGGCGGGACGGCTTCTCTTCTGAAAGAAAACGGTATTCCGGTACAAAGTGTATCATCGCTCACGGGTTTTCCCGAAATTATGGATGGCAGAGTAAAAACCCTTCACCCTAAAATTCATGGCGGTTTGCTTGCTGTGCTTGATAATGATGACCATAAAGGAGCAATGGATGAGCATGGTATTACTTCCATTGATTTGGTTATAGTCAATCTATACCCTTTTGAAAAAACGGTGAACAATCCCAGTTCGAGTCATGAGGATATTATCGAGAATATAGATATCGGCGGACCAGCAATGTTGCGTGCATCTGCAAAGAATTACAAATGGACGGCAGTTGTGGTCAATCCACAACGATATAATGATATACTGGAAAATATAAAGACTGATGGTACTGTAAATTCAAATCTACGTTTGAGCTTAGCCAGAGAAGCATTCGAGCATACAAGCTATTATGATGGATTAATTGCCAAATATTTACGTGAACAAGATAATATTGAATTTCCCGATACGATAACACTTCCCTATCGTAAAAATCAGGATTTGCGTTATGGCGAAAATCCTCATCAGAATGCGGTTTTGTACGGTAATTTTTCCGATATATTTACACAATTACATGGTAAAGAATTATCGTACAATAATATCGTAGATATAGATGCCGCTTCCAAACTTGTATTGGAATTTGAAGAGCCGACCGTTGTTATTATAAAACATACAAATCCATGTGGTGTAGGTTCGGGAACAAGTATTACCGAGGCATATCATAAAGCATTTGCTACCGATACCGTTTCGCCTTTTGGTGGAATAATAGCGGTAAACCGTACAATAGATATGGAATTTGCCGAAACCGTGCATGGGCTTTTTGCGGAAGTTTTAATTGCACCCGCTTTTGAACCCGATGCTTTAGAACGTTTAATGAAAAAACGTGATCGTCGTTTAATGACGGTAAACCTTTCGGCATTACATACTGCGATGAAATATCAGATAAAATCGGTAGCGGGCGGGGTTTTAATACAAACGGATGATATTGATTTATTAGATAGTAATGCTTTGCGCGTGGTAACGGCACAACAACCGACCGATGAACAAAAAGCGGCAATGATGTTTGCATGGCGTGTAGCAAAACATGTAAAATCGAATGCCATTGTGTATGCCGTAGCAGATAGAACTCTTGCCGTTGGTGCGGGACAGATGAGCCGTGTGGATTCTGCTCGCATAGCGGTGAAAAAAGCACAAGATGCAGGTATTAGTTTACAACACTGTGCCGTTGCTTCCGATGCCTTTTTCCCATTTGCTGACGGTTTATTACAAGCGGTGGAGGCAGGTGCTAGTTGCGTAATACAGCCGGGCGGGTCGGTACGCGATGAAGAAGTAATACAAGCAGCCAATGATAATAATATAACGATGATGTTTACGGGTATGCGGCATTTCAGGCATTGAGATACTAAGTTAACGGAGGGCGGTTTTTTAACCGCCTTTTGATTTTCTTTTCGTTTGAGTGATACAGTTAAAACTACATTCAATACAGAATTGAGAAAATAGTAGATTTGCAATTATTAGTGTGTATAAATACAAAGTAAATGATATGAGTAGCTACGAACAATCAAGTATATGGAAAAAAAACTTAGCAGAACAATCGGGTAGCGATTCTCACAAAGAAGATAGGGCTCATTTGCGAGATACCTATGTCAAGTTTAGAAAGAAGACAGCACAGTTAGCAGGTGAAATTGCAAGGGATTTACCGGACTTTACTGTTCATGATATTACACATATAGATGCCTTGTGGGAATATACTGACTTAATTATAGGCGACGATTATCCTTTAAATCCGGCTGAGGCTTTTGTACTTGGTGGAGCGTTCCTTATTCATGATTTGGGAATGGGTTTAGCTGCGTACCCTGAAGGAATTAATGAATTAAAAAAGAATGATATATGGAAAGATACTGCTGCTTCACTTTTTAAGAAAAAAAATAATCGCCCGATTACTGAAAGTGACTATAACAATTTAGATAACGAAATAGAAAAACAAGCAACAGCGAATACACTACGCCTACTTCATGCAAAACATGCTGAAAAACTTGCTACTATTTTTTGGCAAAGTGGTGACACAAAGCACCTTTTAATTGATAACACCGAGTTAAGAGAAGCCTACGGTACAATTATTGGGAAAATAGCTCATAGTCATTGGCAATCAGTTGAAGAGTTAGTGAGTTTATTTAAATCTGATATAGGAGCACCCAGTTTTTTTCCAAACGAATGGACTATTGACCCGCTCAAATTAGCTTGTATTCTCCGTGTTGTTGATGCGGCACAAATTGATGACAGACGTGCGCCTTCATTTTTAAGGGCTTTAAGAAAACCTTCAGATGTGTCTGATATTCATTGGAATTTTCAACAAAAAATGTATAAGCCCACTATAAGCAACAATCGTTTAGTTTATACATCGAAGTCTGCATTTACTATTCAAGAAATTGAAAGTTGGTGGGTATGTTATGATACATTGTGTATGATAGATAAAGAACTTCGCGATGTTGATTCACTTTTAATAGATAAACAAAAAGAAAGATTCAAAGTTAATGGCGTTGTTTCTGTTGAAAACACAATTAGACTTACAGAGCATATTGAGGTAAAACACTGGGTACCAACTGATACAAATATAAGAGTCGGCAATGTGCCAAGATTAGTTCACAATTTGGGAGGTAAACAACTCTACGGTGATAACCCGACAATACCCCTAAGGGAGTTAGTTCAAAATTCATCAGATGCAATAAAAGCGCGAAGAATTTTAGAACAAAGAGATGATAATTTTGGCGATATCATCATCAGATTTGGTAAGGATAATTACGGTGAATTTATCGAGGTCGAAGACAATGGGATAGGGATGTCACAAAGAGTTTTAACGGGTCCTTTTTTGGACTTCGGTGAATCATTTTGGGGTACACCACTAATGCATAGCGAACTGCCCGGATTAGAATCAGGAAGTTTCAGTTCGACAGGTCAATTTGGTATTGGTTTTTTTTCAGTTTTCATGTGGGGGGAGAAGGTCTCCGTTTTCACTAATAAGTCTGGTTGTAGTAGAAGTAGTACTTGTGTCTTAGAGTTTAATTCCAACCTATCAAAAAGACCGATTCTGAGAATAGCTACAGCTAATGAACAATTGCTTGATGGCGGCACAAGAGTTAGAGTATGGTTCAAGGAGCAAAGAGTTATTCACGATATACTGTCATACAGAACTCATGGTAATAAGTTAAAAACCATAGAAGAAG
>JALHLL010000066.1 GCA_022844575.1 bacterium | reverse complement strand
ATTACCGATAATTTGAAGGATAAACTGTAGTCCCGTTGAGTACGTTTAACTGATACCTTAGTCCTTGTTGACATTAATACTTCTCCTATAATGTGTCAACTTATTCTAGGACGGGGCAAGTATTTGTATTAAAAAGGGAATAAACACACATATATTTATTCCCTTAGAACTCTATGAAATACATAATTATACGGTATCGAAATCAAAATTTGTCTTCTTCATCGTAGAATAAAAAATTAAAGGAGGTCATGGAGCCGTAACATTTTGTAATGTATCCTTGTAATTTCAATTTATCACCCTGCGAAAGTGTGGTGCTGGAATTTATCTGCTGTTCAAGTACCCGTAAGTTGTCACGCATCATTACCACCTTGTGCATAAACTTATCAATAGGGATTTCATGATCTTTTAACGATTTATCTTTCGGAACAAAGAACAGACTCGATCCTTCCCATTTCGGAGCAAGTTCTGCGGAGTGTTGGGCTTCCATTTCTCGGACTATTGCCTTTGCTAATGCCCGTATTTCATGCTTTTCCATAAATTTGCTATGCAGTATGTTAAAAAAAAGAATTTGATCTCTTCTGTCGGCAAATTTAGCACCAATCATCATTTATCATGCAAGACCAAACCCCGAATCCTATTGTAGAGAATATACTTTCACGAATGTTTGCCCTTCATAGGCATGGGATAAAGCCCGGTTTGGAGCGTATTGAGCAGTTAATGACTCAGCTTGGTAACCCTCACAAATCATATCCGAGTATTCATGTGGCAGGAACAAATGGCAAAGGAAGTGTTTGTGCTGTTCTTGCTGCCATTTTAACGGCAGCTGGTTATCGTGTAGGTCTCTATTCATCGCCTCATGTAAGGCATTTTAGAGAAAGAATACGTGTAAACGGAACATCTATAAGCGATGATGACATTGCTGCCCTTGCAGGACCCATGATAACAAGTGCGGAGAAAACAAAAACTACTTTTTTCGAGCTGACAACAGCTATGGCTTTTAAATACTTTGCAGAACAAAAGGTAGATATAGCCATAATTGAAACAGGTATGGGTGGCAGATTAGACTCTACGAATGTGGTGCATCCCATTGTTTCGGTTATTACTTCGATAGACTATGACCATACCGAGTTTCTCGGTATGAATCTTTCCTTAATAGCAGGTGAAAAAGCAGGCATTATTAAATACAAAACGCCTACCGTAGTATCGGAGGGTAGGCAACATTTGCGTTCGGTTTTTGAAACGAAAGCCGCCGCCGCCGAAGCAGAGGTACATTTTCCTGAAGACTCATGGTCTGCTAAGATTACGGAATTTCGACCTGATCTGACGATGACTTTGCATGTTACGGCTCCGATGGGAGAGTTAAAAGACCTGCGATGCAGCTTAACCGGCGAACATCAACGATTGAATATTCTGACAGCCCTTTATACATTACGACTTATTATAAAAGAGTTACCTGTTTCGGAAAAAGCGGTACGAGAAGGGCTGCTTAATACTCATGCCTTAACGGGTATTACGGGTCGCATACAACTCATGAAAGATAATCCTGCCTTAGTGCTCGATGTAGGGCATAATCCTGCGGGAATGTCTGCATTAAAATCAACACTCGAAAAGAGTTTTGGTAAAGAACAAAGGTGGAATCTTGTATTTGGTGCAATGTCCGATAAAAAAGTGATTGAAATGCTCAATAAGATAAGACCGCTCTGTACTCGTATCTTTTGTTGCGTACCCAAAGTAGAGCGTGCTTTGCCTATGTCATTAATATTGGAAGCAGCACAATCCGTCGGTTTCACCGATATTCACCAGTGTGACTCCGTTGCCACAGCGGTTAAGGAAGCAATTGCTACAAATGAGACTGTTGTGATTGTGGGGTCATTTTATGTGGCGGATGAAGCATTACAGTATTTGTATTCGGAAAACAAAGATGTTTAATGAAAACCATTTTTTCATTTGTATAGGTAACTCTCGTCGAAGCTAAATGGCGGTGCATTATTCCGAACTCTCGCATTGAATGGTCTTTCTCATTACCCAGTGTTAATTGCATTATTATGTTCCCGAGCCTGTGATAGTATGATACTGATCTTGAGATATATAGAAAAATGAGGAAAATCATAGAAATGCCTTGCCTATTTATTGTGAAATGAAAATAATGGGGCAAAGTGTATGGTATTATGAGGTTCTTATCTGTCAAGTTTTTCTTATTTTGCTTTTGCTACGCATTTACAAACTTAAATTTACAGATTTATGAGAAAATTACCGCTTTTTGCTATTGTTATGGTAATAGCTTTTTCCGCAAATAGTTCCGCTTTTGCTCAAGCAAAGACTGACAGCTCGTTTAATATACGATTTGGTATAGGTGTTGGAATAAGTAATTGGAATCTTTTTACTATAGAGGGTGTTTGGTCTAATATAATGCCATTTGATTTAGTTTTTCCTGTAGATGTTTCGCAGAATTTCCGACTTGAGCCAACTTTCGGAATAGTTCTAAATTCGAGAAACAGAGAAACGGGTAGTGACAGAAAACTATCTTTAACTAAATATGGATTAGGTTTGATTTATATGAATAGGATCAACAATAATCTTCAGATGAATTTAGGTATTCGCCCTAGTATCGCTTTTTATAAGGAAGATGTTGAAGGATCATTACCATATAGTTATGCGCAAAGTCAAACTATAATAGGTGTTTCCGCCACATTTGGCGGCGAGTATTATTTTGCTCCGCAATTTTCGTTTGGCGTCGAAGCTCAGATTAATTATATGAATTTTGGTGCTATAAAGACGGAGCCGAATGTGGGTAATAATGGTGACATTTCCTCGAGCTTAGCATCTTCAGCCCACTTATTTGCCCGTATTTATTTTTCTCGGTAAGACGGTAAGTTATCATTTAACAACTGATTATAGTCGTGGTACTCTATGAGGGCATTATTAGAGGTATGAAAAGAATAATATTCCAAATATTAGTATCGATAATTGTATTCTTCATTGGCTTTAATGCAAATGCTCAAGATTCCTCGTCGGTGAAAAACATAACAGTTGTTCTTAAAGACAAGACCGAGTTACAAGGTACAATAGTTAAAGAAGATAGCACTTCTATAACAATAAGAACACCTTTAGGAGCTGAGAAAGTAATTCAGCGTATGGATCTTACGGAAGTGCGAGAAGAATTGAATAAAAAATTCCTTTTTAATAGGGATATGACAGGAGCATTCGGGTTTACAGCATTTACACCGGCTTTGTTAAATATAAGGGGTGGATTTAGATATAAATCTTTTGGATTTCACACTTCTTTGGGAAAGTTGGGCTCGTGGTACGGAATACAGTTTAATCCTATGATCGTATTACACCATGATGAAGAAATATTTGGTTATTTCTCTGGAGTGTTGGGATATATGGAGTTTGATGATCCTATATTTAATTTATTCGGGACAAGTCAAAGCAGAGTTAAATGGTCTTACATGGGAATGAGCTATGTTCTACATCATAAAGGAGGATTTCTCTTCGACTTAGGATTAACACTCGGTGGAAAAGGAAGACCACCCTCCAAAGAAATACAAATACTATTTCAGATAGGTTATGTGTTTCAGTTTTAAAGTTTTATTTTTACAATTCTTAGCATAGTTGTTTTGTCATAACTGAATGAAGAACATTTTATTCATTTGCATAGGTAACTCTTGTCGTAGTCAAATGGCGGAAGCATTATGCCGAACAATGTTTTCCGATAGATTTGAACCGTATAGTGCAGGGACAAACCCGGAACCCATTCGTTTACTAACTGTACAGGTAATGGAAGAATACGGTATTGATATACATTCGGCTAAGGAAAAATCAATCAACACTTTCCTTGAGAGCAGTTTTGATGTAGTGATAACTTTATGCGATAAGGCAAAGGAACAATTACCTTTTATTCCGAAAGCACAACAGTATTTTCATGCTCATATTACGGATCCTGCAAATGCAGTTGATAATGAAATTGAAGAATACAGGAAAGCGCGAATAAGTATAGAAAATGTATTATCGGAGTTATTAGCAATATAATTCCTAAGAAATATTGAAGAAAATGAAGATTGCCATAAAAACACATTTATACATACTTACACTTTGTTTGATTATCTCCGTGCAGAGTGTTTATTCCGCCGATAATACCATTAAAGGGACTTGGGTAAATGAAAAATACCTCTCGATGTTGAACAGATCGAAATCGCCATATAAAGCACAACAGATAATAGGTAATGAAAATAGATGTGTTATTATTGATATAGCGGAAAAGAATGCGAAGAGTTCCATAAACTTTATAATAGGTACTAAAGAAAATAGATATGTTTTTGACTCTTTAGTTGGAAACAAAGATTTTTATATGGGATATTTTCTACATAATGAAAGTAAAAAACGTGATTCGGTTATGATGGTGAAAAGAGACAACGTTTTGGAAATTACTTTATGGAAAAACGGAAATCCTGTCCGGTCTTCCTATAACGGAGTCTCAACTAAACCTTCCGTAGCAGCACTTGAACTACATATTCATTCATTACTATTATCGGGAAAATACACCGATGATAAATATAATAAGTACGAATTTTCCGATGATGGTACCTGTATATGGAATGGCAAAAAGGGAGAGTGTAATATCGGTTTCGACTTTACTTCTACGAAGAGTGATTATTTGAATGTGGAAATAACGGGTAATGAAAAGAAAAAAGACACAACAAATACGATAAAAAAAATACCGACATTATGGACAATGGAGAAATATAAGGATAGACTTGTATTACGTGCCGTGAGTACTAAGGAGAAGAATACGGATGATGCCCAACTTATATTATTCAGAACAAAAGATGATAAACAAGATTCCATAAAAAAGTAAAATCAAGTTTCAACTTGAGAAACATATAATATCGCCCGATTCTCGTATAGTTTTTAATGCTCGGCATGAAAATTGCCCTTATTGAGGCATTCCCCACTTTATACTATACGCATGAAATTATCGGATGCAATACATACATTCCTTCAATACATCGAACAAAACCGCAATCTTTCACCCAATACGGTTACTACGTATAGCCGAGGATTAGGGGAGTTTTATGATTTTTTGAAAGAAAGTTATGGAGATGTACCCGAGATTGAGGAAATCCGTACGGAGGATATACGACCTTTCCTCGGCTGGCTGCATGACAAAGGACTATCAAAAAAATCGTTAAGAGTAAAAATAGCTGCCGTTAAATCGTTGTTTAAGTTTATTCAAAAACAAAAGTGGATTGAAAGAAACCCTACTACGGTAATAGCCATCCCGAAAGCGGAAAAAAAACTGCCTTCCTTTTTACAAAAGGAGGAAACCGAACATTTGATGAATATTTTGGATGACGGCACGCCGAAAGGAGCGCGTAACAGAGCTTTGGTTGAATTATTGTATGGGGCAGGTTTGCGAATAAGCGAGGCATTAGGTATAAGTATTTCTGATATTGATATGAAGCAGAAAACGGTAAGAGTGCGTGGTAAAGGAAATAAAATACGAATAGTACCCTTTGGCGAAAAAGCATCCGAAGCAATCAGCCATTATTTAACACTCAGATCTCAATTATGTACCCAACTTTCAGGTTCAAAAGTTTTCCTAAATAATCGCGGAGAAACATTAAGCCCTGCCGTTGCGTATAAAATTATTAACCGCTCCATGCGGCAAGTCACAGAGGCGGAGCAAAAAAGTCCCCATGTGTTGAGGCATTCATTTGCTACGCATTTATTGGACAATGGTGCCGATATTACGGCTGTAAGTGAAATGTTGGGGCATAGCTCGCTTTCGGCTACACAGGTATATACGCACCTATCGGTTGAACGTCTTAAAAACGCCTATAAACAAGCACATCCCAGAGCTAAGTAATGTGTACAGAAATGTAAAAATTAACATTTTAATTTGTAACCATTTGCCCCCATTGCGTTTCCATATCTAATTATTTCATGTCATGCTCTTGTGGAGAGTATAACAATCAATAAATATCGCGGATCATCATTCCTTTCGTAGAATAATTGATGATAGGGGGTATTATGCGTTCTGAATATTATTCTGTCCTTCATACTAAAAGTTTCAATATTATTTATTGTTCGGGCATATGCACCGCTTAATAAATGTAATTGCGCTTGTATTCCTAATATATAGTGTCGGAAATATAATTAAAACAATAATACATAATAAGAGAGTTTTGTAATGTATAGTTCTACGATGTTAAAAAGCGCGGAGTGTTTACTCTGTGCGCTATTTATTTTTATAGTATTGGCAACAAATAGTGTAAGCGGACAGGGGCAATGGCGAAAATATGATAATCCAAACGATGATTTGACTTATTATGTATCGCAAACAAATTATGCCGGGGCTTCAATAATTGATATTAATAATGACGGCTATTCCGATATTTTCTTTGCACCGAAAACAATTTTCTTAAATGACGGAAAAGGGAATTTTCCGACGCAAAGTGGTTTGCCTTATAATCCGGTGATTGCTGCCGCTACAGGAGGTAGTTGGGCGGATATTGATAATGATGGTGATATGGACTGTATTGTTGCCACCTTTAGATGCCGTGTTTTTATGAATCTTAGTGGTGGAATTTTTGCCGATTCCACATCACGTTATCCGTATCTTAACAACTATCATGCCTTCGGTTGTGCGATAGGAGATATGGACGGCGATAAGCAATTAGACCTCAGTTTTGCCCATGCCAATACATTTCACCCTAATCCGCAACCCGGTTTATTAGTCATAAGAAAAGAAAAAGATAATTCCGCGCGGAAAATACAGGGTCATCATTTTACCGATGAGTTGGGTACATATACCGTACCCTATTGGAGCGACTATGATATGGATGGTGATTTGGATTTGTTTGTTGCAAGCGGACCGGCAGGAAAACCCGGAAAGGATTTTTGTTATAAAAGTCTTAGAAAGGAATTAGGAAAAGATTCTCTTCTCGAACTTGAAGATGAACTTTTTGCACAACAATTACAAGATGGGCAATGTTATAACTTTATTGATTATGATAATGATGGCGATTTGGACTTGTGTCTAACAAATTATTTTGGGGTACAGACAAGATTATATAAAAATTTGGGCAATCAGGTATATAAAATAGTTTCAACACCTTTTTCGCAAGCAAGTACAAATTTGGCTAATTGTTGGGGAGATTATGATAATGATGGCGATATGGACGTTGTTATTACGAATGATAATCAAATAACAATGTATTATAGAAATGATGGTAATGATGTATTTACTTATCTCTCCGATAATTTTTCGACATCGTCGGCTATATGCAGTGTAAGTAATGGCGATATGGATAATGACGGTGATTTGGATATTGTTGTGAATGGAAAAGGTAATAATGGCTCGGAAGAAAATGCGGGATTATATTTAAACGAAGGGATTGCCGGGAATAATTCGTGGGCGCAGTTTTCATTAAAGGCAATCGCAACAAATTCAACTGCTTTAGGTACATTTGTTATGATTTATGCAAAGATAAATGGTGTACAGATAAAACAACTTAGAGAAGTGAATGTTCAAAACACTTTCCAGGGACAAAACAGCACGCGAGTACACTTTGGTTTGGGTAATGCAAAAGAAATAGACAGTGTTGTAATATTGTGGCAATCGGGAATGAAACAGAATATTAATTCGATTGCGGTAAATAGAATATATACTATTATGGAAGGTGAAAAAGTAAGTAAAGTTTATGAGAGCGGAACTGACGCTATATTGATATATGATACGGGAACAGAAACGGTGAAAATACCGAAAACAGATAAGGGAGAATACGGTATGTATCAGGTGAGCATAATAAATATAATGGGTAAAGAAATGTATCACAATAATTTTGAACAGTATCCTGAAACTATAAACGTAAATGATTTGCCGAACGGTTATTATATATTGCTTATAAAAAATAATGCGGGTATATCCGATTCCTTTGTTTTTATAAAATATTAAAGGGAGTATAAATTTAATATATGAACACAGTATCAGTTTCGGACTCGATTATTATTCATAAAAGTAAAGAGGAAATCTTTCAGGCAATAACAACGGATTTATTGTTGGCAAAATGGTGGGCTAAATCTGCGGAATCCGATCCGCAATTAGGTGGCACTATTGTTTTTCATTGGTTTAATGGTTCGACACTCCATACAAAGTACTCTACATTTATTTTGAATGAAGAGGTTTCATTTGGTTTTGGTAAGGAATTTGTTACATTTACATTGGGCTTTAACGATTCAGGGGTGAATGTGCGGGTCGTGCATTCGCTTATTGATGCTCATGATATTGAGGGTATTATCCATATAGCTCAATCATGGAAATTTCTGCTGATGAATTTGAAACTATTTCTGGAATATGATTTGGATTTTAGAAATAATGAGTAAAGTAAATCATTCTATTGTGTTTTGGCAAATTTTTATACGAAGATGATTTTATGAAGTATATAATGAGTAATAATATTGCCGTTCGGACAAATGACCAAGAAAAGGCAACAAAATTTTATTCCGAAGTACTTGGTTTCCCGATACGAAATTTGCAACAGGGCTGCGATGAAGTTGATGCAAGTCCATTAACAATGTATATAATGAAAGATAACGAGCTAAGTGGTGCTATTATGGAACTATTTGTGGATGACTTGGAAAAAGCAAAAGAGCATTTACTATCCAACGGTTGTATTATTCTGAAATGGGAAGGAAAAGGTAAAGACTGTTATATTGAAGACCCATACGGTTTACGTTTTAATATCTGGGAAAAATAAGTTATTGCTTTTCCTGCAATCCCTGAATTTCAGTGATAAACCATTTATCACGAATACGCATTGCTGAAAACGTGATGTTCTTCATATAATTGAACTCACAGCGTAAGCGGTGGTTTGTTTTGGAAAGAGTATCGGTTTTAACTTGTGTGATGGGCATTTGAAATAGGATTCGACCAAGTCTCGCAATATCGTCTTCCATCTCATAACGCTCTATTGCCAAAATGGGGTCGCCGGAAGTAGTTACCAAAAGTCCGGCAGCAGCACGTGCATTGGCACTATCCAATTCCGCCTTAAACAAATACACAGTTCCTACGGAAGTTTCTCTTGTCGGTTCAGGTTCATAGGTACGCTTCGTACCGAATACGAATAACTCGCAACCGGTAAAAAATAGGGTACATAGTATGGTGATGAAATACTTCATTGCATAAAAAATTCAGTCGTTACCTTTAGGGCTTCATCAAGTGCTTGCGTACTGTCCTGAAAAGGATGTACAGCCCCGAATGTATGCCCTGTACGCGGTATTATACATAGCCGCGTATGTTCAGACGAAAATTCCCGCAATTTATGTGCCTCACGTAAAGGAACAGTTAAATCTTGCTCCCCGTGAACGATAAGAAAAGGCTTGTTTATTGCACTTATAGCAGCTGTTAAGGATAGTTTTTCGGCATTATTGATAATATCATTAAGATATGGTAAACCCAATACTAGACTTTGTCCTGTTCTTGCATTCTCAACAGGAAAACCGCCGTCCATTATCCATTTTTGTTTTTGTCTTTCAGTGAATCTATCAAATGTTGCTACGGAATTCCACACAGCCGCCTTTTGTATTTCGTCTGACTGTGATGTAGCAAGAATGGTTATACCTCCGCCTCGTGAATGACCAAGCATATAGAGGGGATTGTGTATATAAGGTACAAGACATGAATGCAGATTTCCTGCACGTATTCCGTTTATAAGTGAATGAATCTCCGCAACTTCTCTGCTGATTGTGTTCCGTGCAAAATTTTCGGGCGAAACGACGATATCCGCGCTAGGTTTATAACCATTTAATGAAAAGTTGATGGTTATAGTAATGAATCCCAATCGAGCAAAATGTTCGGCTGTATAAGGAAAGAATCCCCAATCCTTAAAACCCTTAAAACCATGTACTATAATAATAAATGGTTTGGCGGTATGGGTATCGGCTATGTAGCGTATATCTCCTGTTATGTATTCCGATGTATTATCGAAAGGAATAAAGGTAAAAGGTACACATTCAATTGCCGACATGAACGATTAGTCGAAAAGATTATCAGGAACTTCAACCTGCATCATAAGCATTGCAGAAGCAATAGTTTTGCCTTGAGCATCGAGTTTTAGGGATACTGTTCCACCACCGCCAAGGGTATTGTTCAATACGAAATTTATAGCCCAAAGGTTCGGTATTTCATAACGCTCCACTTCACCTAAAGTGATTCCATCAAAGTGAGTTTTAACACGTTCTGTCGTCAGAATATCGCGTATAATCGGATACCATTCTTCTTTATAGGCAATTACACCGCAATTTGCGGCATCGCCTTTATCTCCGCTACGGGCATGTGCTAATTTCGATAATGGAACTATCATATAAAGTATTCGGTAAGTGATATAGAAAAGAACAAAAATACGGAACAAAAAGGTTCGCGTCTGTTTTCGTCTTCTTTTACGGAATAAGGAAACAAGTAGCAAGGATATGAACTTTGTTTTTACTCTTTAATAACCGATAGGATGGTGTTTTTGCGTTTACGAACGGCAAGATGTTCGACATATGATTCTAAAGGTCGAAAGAGCAATGCTCCGGCAAAGCGCAACACGACACCGAAAATTGCTGAATCGGTTATGGTTGCTATAACCGGATCAACTAATACTTCAGAGAGGACGAACAAAATAAAAAGAAAAACCATAACGATAGTACGCGCAATACGCGAAGCACCCAGTTCGGCTAATTCCGCAAGTGCCTTTTTTAGTTTTTCATTAGAAATATTAAGTAAGTTCTGTTTCTGAATGAGTTCTTCGTTTTGCGATTTTATAATAGTATTACGCTCCACAAGTTCCACATTTTCCAAATAATGTATTTCAGCGTCGCGTCGCGCAAGTTCCCATTCCGATTCTGCTATAAGTCGCTCTTTTTCTTTGGCTGCTAGTTCCCGTTCGGTTTTTAGAGTGAGAACTTGCTTTGCAGCATCGCCGGAACGGATTTGATCTTGTGCCTCTTCCGCTTTTTTATAATATTCCAAAGCGGATTGATAATTGCCGAGATGCTCCGAGATTTCCGCTAATGTTTTGTAGAAGCTATGGCTATGCAATTGTTTCGAGTGAATAATTTCTTCGGCACGCCGAAAGTATGCAAGAACCTCCTCATTATGAACCGGTAATTTCTGTGCTCTTAGCGATTGTACAAGCGCATCTGTTATTCCGACCAACGATTGTATGATAAATTCATAATTGTCAAATTCTTCACCGAGTGCCAAAGTTGTATGAAAAACCTGTATGGCATGTTCATAATTACCTAATTTCACCAATGAAGTTGCTTCATTAAATATTGCCATTCCCGCCGAAAGTCGGTTACCTACCTTCGTATAAAGTTGTTGTGATTTTTGGGAGTGAATTATTGCTTGCTCGTAATTATGAAGATGATTATGTATTATAGACAGTGTATTATGATTAAGAGCTTCAATTTCCTTTCCGCCGATTTTAGTCGATACGGAAAGAGCTTTTTCAGCAAATTCATAAGCATCGGAATAATCGCTCATTTCCACTTGAGCAATGGCTATATTACTAAGACAAATGGACGTACCATAGGTGTCATTGATTCGCTCGTATATACCGAGAGATTTTTTAAGATATTCTATACTTTGTGATAAATCACGCAAATTATAATAAACGGCGGCAAGGTTACTATAGCTTACACCCTGCGAATATACTAATTCGAACTCGAGAGCATAAGCTAGTGCTTCAAGGTGATATTGTAACGATAATTCATAATTTCCTCTCCGAAAATGTAAAACGCCATAATCGCTTACATTACGCATTAAACCTCGTTTATTGCCATGCAGTCTATTAAGTGCTATTGCCTTATTATAATATTCCTCCGCTTCATCTAGACGCTCTATCCTTGTAAGGGTTGCAGCAATATCGTTATAGCATGATGATACGGCAAGCGGATATTGCTCTTCATTAATAAAAGCAAGAGCATTATAAAATAGCTCCAATGCTTTTTCATGATTGCCGAGTGAATGTAAAACGGCACCCTTTCGTACCAATACACCGGATTTTAATTCGGGATTATTACATTCATCCGCATAGTGATAGGCATTTTCAAGTAATTCGAGAGAATCCGTAAAATTACTTTGATAAGCATTTATATTTGCTTTAACAATCAGACTTCTGACTATATATTCTTTATTGTTTTGTTCTAAGAAAATTTCGAGAGCTTTTTGTATATCGGCAAGTGCATTCACCAATTCCCTGAATTCCGCATTACATGATGCTTTTAACAATAGTGTTCGTGCAATCAAAAATTGAAGGTTATCTTGATCAGTATCGGGAAATTGAGCATTTGTCAGTGAGTGAAGAATATCTTCACACTCATCAAGGGCTTTTTTTATGGATGTCCTTTGAATACTCGGTATTTCATCAATGCGGGTAAGTATTAATGAAATAAAAGAATGCTGCTCCTGCGATACTATTTCACTCATGTATATACCCTTCTATCATTAAGGTCGCGAATATTATTCATTCTCACGGATAATGGTAACATAGAGGGATTCACCTATTGCGGGTGTACGTGCAATAGGAATTTTTACATATCCTCCTTTTAACCAAAGTTGAATCTGATCGCTATAATGTGGCGATAAAGGTTCACCGGAAGTACCGCCCGGTATAACGGTATAAACAACGGAATCCTCCATATCCGCAATAAAGCGCATACTCGAACCTAATACCTGTTCAAAGGGATCGAAAACTCGCCATTCGCCACTATTAAGCGAGGTGGATGAACCACTTGTTTCAAAAGGACCTTGTGTTACTATTTTATCTAAAAGTGGATTTGCACTGAAAATATGTTTGAGTGTTATTCTGTGTAATAAACCATATTTAGCCGAAAAAACAGATCCATCTTCCGTTAGTTGTTTTGCACGGCGTATTGCGCGAACATAGCTTTGAAAAACAATTTCATCTCTATCTTCAATTCCCGGAGTTTTTTTGTCATCAAACCATGGTGATTTTTTATCATTAAGAAGTTCATCTATTTTACGTATGGGGATATTTGCAATAAGCGAATATTGTCGAAAAAGGCGTTCACCCATATCATCAACAAATGTGCTGCGGATAAGCTCATCATGGAATAATGCAAAAACCGTAGGTTGCCAGCGTCCGGCTCCCATCAAACCGTCCCATCGTTGCATTACGCTTAATACCGAATCGGCATCTTTGGGTAAATATTTCCTTTTGGCTTTTAGTATCGGTAATATTTTTTCAAACATTTTTTTTGAATAGGGGGAAATAACATCCTGCTGCAAAAACTGTGCATCTCTTACATCATATTCATCAAATTGCGATAATGCACTTATTAACCTTTCGGCACGAGAAGGAGGTTCCCACCAATTTGTAATAAATACATCCGGATTTTCGGTTACTTTATTATTTGCAACTGCTATATATCGTCGCTGAGGATTGTAGGATTTCGGCAAAATGCCCGTTGGCCAAACTCCCAGCCAATCATTATTGGGTACAAAGCCGTTCGCCGGTAAAAAGGCATCCGTGTTTTCACGTTTCGGAATCAAACCCGAAGGTATAACTCCGCAATTACCGAATTTATCGGCATATACAAAATTTAATGCCGGACTTCCCCATTGTTTTAAGGCATTATTATATTCATTCCAAGATTTTGAGCGACTTATCGTATTAAGTACCGATATTTCATCGGATGGAATTGTTGCCGTCCAACGATATGTTAATATATGATTATTACTATAATACGTTTCGGGCTTACTATCTCCTATTTTTAATGTTTGTGTAGTGCTGCTCAAAATGTGTGCATCGGAAATAACCGAGGAACGTTCCGTAAATCGAATATCATAAATTAAAGATTCATCATCACGAACATTTATCGTGTCGCGCCTGTATGTAAATTTTTTTCTGTTCCCTTTTTCATCGAAATAGTAATTATTATTCTTTGTATCTGTTTTTTCGATGAAATAATCAAAGTCATCAGCCATCATATTGGTGATTCCCCATGAGATATTATCATTTCTTCCGATAATAAATGAGGGTACGCCGGCTAATGTCATTCCCACAACATTCAAACTTCCTGTTGTAAGATGCACGGGATACCACCGTGCCGGTAATGACAAAGAAAGGTGCGGGTCATTAGCAAGAATGGAAACCGAATTTGCACGATTTGATTTACGCATTGTCCAGCAGTTACTCCCATTACCACTGCCTTTTATACCGAGATATGAACGCGATGTTTGAAGCATAGTGCCGACATTGCAGAACAATGTATTTAAATCATTTTTATCGGATATGGAAGCCGAACTTACTGTCGAATCAGTTGTTCTATTATCATCCGCCGATTTGCCCGTCGGAATGATAACAGGCGCATCGGAAGGGTAGCCGGGTAATAATTGTCGTGTTTTTTCAATGCCTATTCGTGAGGCAAGTTCTCCGAATGCAATATCCGCCCACAAACTCATACTTAATTCCATTGCCATCACTTTTCCGATAACCAAACAATCGTATGGTTGCCATGGCTCAGGAACATAATCAAGCGCACCGAATTCAAAAGGTAAAGCACCTTTTCTTTCTTCAATAAAGAAATTTACCCCTTTTGAGTATGCCTCCATTATTGTTTGCGAGCGTTTACTTGATTTTTTCCAATGATACTGTACCGTCCTCCATAAATCGAAAGAACGCATAAACCTATCGGTAGCTAATGCTTCTTTGCCAAGTACTTCCGCTAATTGACCTTTTCCTGTTCTCCTTGCTATATCCATTTGCCATAAACGGTCTTGAGCAT
>JALHLL010000065.1 GCA_022844575.1 bacterium | reverse complement strand
GACGTTCCTCTCCCCCTTCTATTCTGAAACAAAAAATAACCCCTGCTCACGTATAGTGAACAGGGGTTTGTGATTATGATAATAGCCCTTCGGCTTGTGGTGATCTTATCTAATCACACTTAGTGGAATAGTTACACTCGTATTGCCTATGGTAAACATTGCCAAGTAACGACCTGCCGCTACTGTTTTCGTATTCCATATAAAGTGATTGCCACTTTCCGGTGCGAAAACCGTAACGCCCATTGCATCAATAACTTTTAATGATGCTTGAGCTGTATTAACCGTTAATGTCATTACATCGAATGCCGGATTCGGTGCAATGGTAATACCTTGAATCAAGTCATCCTCTACTGAGGTTGATCCTTTTTCTTCACCTTGTGCCGAAACACTAAACGATGCAGAGCCGATGTCTGCACCTACTTCAATCATTATAGTTTGTACCTCTTCATTTGTCGGAGTGAATTTAATGGCAATATCCATTGTTTCATTCACTTTTAATGTATAAGGTGTAGTCGGCGGTGTAACGGTAAAGGCATCTTTTCCATTGCCGGTAATAATGAAAGTCGAAATAATAGCATCAGCATTACCTGTATTTTTTACTTTTAATACGGTATCTTTCGATTCCGTTATGAATACTTTACCAAGTGAAGCAGTTGAAAGATCGAATTTCACTTCACAACCTTTTCCTTTAAGACCAATTGTCGGGTTTGCAGTTGTCGAGTTGCTTTCAAAAGTCAATGAACCGGTAGCATCGCCTGCTGCCGAAGCCGTAAAGTTGATTTCAAGCGTTTTTTCTTCATTCGGAGCGAGTGTAAACGGCGTTGTAACTGCTGTTAAGGCAAATCCTGCACCTGATATAGTCACTTTCGTAACATTTAATGGTGAACCGCCACCATTCGTAATTTTGGTCATCATCTTTTCCGTTGCACTAATTTTAACGCATTCAAAATCAACTGTAGCATCAGTTGCAATTAAGGAAGGCCCTGCAGTCGGTTCAGTTACGGTCAACTTAATAATTTTCGTATCTACTGTTCCGCATGCATTAAAAATCGTACAAACATAGTTACCGGCATCGGCAACTTTAGTAGAGTTGATGGTTAATGTTGATAAGGTATCACTACCGCGAGTTTGTCCGCCTTTACTCCATTTATATCGTGCATTAGGCCCATTGGCAATAACACGCAAACGGGTAACCGTATTTGCCTTTACAATCGTATCATTTGTTTGCGATACAAGAGTAATACCCAAATTAACGGTAAGCTTAAACTCTGCTGAATTTGTTATCGAACCGCATTCGTTTAATATGCTAACTTGATATGTACCTGCGGATTCATTGGAAGCAGAGCCGATAACATAACTTGGGCCTTGTGCACCCGAAATAACGCTACCGTTACGTTTCCATTCATATTGAAGATTGTTTCCGGTCGCGTCAATATTAAACTGTAATTCCTTACCGGAGCAAATACTCGTATCGCGTGGTTGTTTTGTAATAGTCGGAGCAGGACTTACGGAAATTCTCATCGGTGCTGTCGTAATCGGAGGATTACATTCGCCGGTAATTACGCAATCATACAATGCCAAATCAGCATTTGTAAGCGAAGCTATATTCAATGTATTATTTGTTTCGCCCGTAATGTTCGTGCCTGCTCTACGCCACTGATATGTAATTGCGGTACCGCTTGCATTCACAACTAATTTCACAGATTTGGTAAGACAAGCAGATGTATCATCACTTTGCGATAATAATTGCGGTGATGTTTTGATTGTTATCGTTGCTTGCTGGCTTGTTACATCCGAGCATCCCGATACCACACAATCGTAAGAGGCGGCGTCAAGAACTGAGGAGGCGGCAACCGAATATGTTGGGTTTGTAGCTCCATTTATCGGAACTCCTGCTTTTCTCCATCTGAATGTATAAGAAGCATTATTGTCGGTATTTACCGTCAGGCTTATCGGCTGCCCTGCACATACATTCACATTTGTTGGCTGCGTTGTAATGCTCGGATTTGCCTTAATTGCAAATACCGCATTGCTCGCATCCGTAGCAGTTGAGGTGGAAACGCTCGTAACTTTAACAAGACACTGATTACTTGTCGTTTGGCCTGTAGGTATTGTCCACTGATACGTAGCGGGAGTTACTGCAACAGTCGCTATCTCGCTCCAAGCACTTCCATTATTTGTGGAAAGTTCGATTTTTACATTTCCCGTTAAACCGATCGGGTTCCACGTAATGGTTTTCTGGTCGCCTTTGCACCAAGTTTCGCCGCCATTCGGTGCTGTCACGGTCATAGTTGTTTCGACACTAATAGTTACACCATTCATAAAGTTATAAGTATCTCCACTAGTATTATTATTATTATTCACGGCATTTCCTGCCGCTTTCATCGTGTATGTACCAACTGAAGTAGGTGCTGTGTAACTGAATGTCCATGAGGTTTCACCGCCGGACATTGCTTTTTTTGTTGTATGCGTTAATTCAGTACCTTGAAGTTGCGAACCGGTGCCGGCACTCAATGATCCCACACTAGAGCCGCCTCCGTTTACCACAGCCAGATTAAATCCGCCATGTGATAGGGAACCATGTGCTACAACAACCGTAAAGTTACGTTGCTCACCCGGAGCCATCGTTACAGTTCCGCTGACACCTTGTATACTGACTGTAGTATTAGTACTCGAACTACCGTGGCACGAACAGCCGGTTGTGGTAACACCGGTTATGCCCCCATTGTATGCAAGAGCATTCAAACTCCCCATACAAATAAGCAGGGTGGAGGTAAAAAGAAACGCTGTAAAACGTTTTAACATAAAAGTGAACTCCGTTTAATGATTAATACATTATACTCGCAGCGACACAATTTTGTTCCATTTGTTTCAGACATTATGAAAATGTTCTTCGTTTTTCTTTGTGTTATACACTGTTTCTTCAATCGCGAGTAGTTTGCTTTCTATTCACAATTTGCGGTTTCTTTCTTTTAAGAGAATACTGCCGAATTCGTTGAAAAATGGGAACTGCATAACAAACCGGAAGGAAATATGCCTCAATAATATCGCCGTTTTAGGGTCTTTTTTCGCGTTTTACTATGGAACAAATCGTATTGCAATAAATCCCGTATATACATCATTAAACCGATTCGGAAGGATTATCGGTTTATGACAGTGCGTTAGTAGAAGGCAATTATATACGTTTTAGAATTCGTCAAATAAAGCATCGGGATTCGTTTTTCTGAATCCGAAATGCTTATAACATAATTCGGTCGCTTCCCTGCCGCGCGGAGTTCGGTGTAGAAACCCTTGCTGAATAAGAAACGGCTCATACACTTCTTCCAATGTGCCTGATTCTTCCCCAACGGCAACTGCCAATGTGTTTAAACCAACAGGCCCACCCCCAAATTTTTCCATAATTACCATCAATATTCGCTTATCCATCTCATCAAGACCGAATTCATCCACCTCAAGGGCTGTAAGCGCCATTTCAGCAATGTATTTGGTAATTATCCCCTGCCCCTTAATTTCGGCAAAGTCCCTTGTTCTGCGTAAAATACGATTTGCAATACGCGGTGTACCACGCGAACGACGCGCAATTTCCATAGCTCCGTCATCATCAATCGGTACATTCATCAATCCTGCGGAACGTTTTACTACCGTAAACAAATCCTCATGCGAATAATAGTCCAATCGGTTTATTACGCCGAAGCGCGAACGTAAAGGTGCGGTTAATAATCCTGCCCTTGTGGTTGCGCCGACTAATGTAAACTTGGGTAATGAAAGTTGTATGGAACGTGCCGAAGGACCTGTATCAATCATGATATCAAGACGATAATCCTCCATTGCAGAGTAAAGATATTCCTCCACTATCGCAGATAGACGGTGAATCTCATCAATAAACAAAATATCACCTTGTTCAAGATTCGTAAGCAATCCGGCAAGGTCTCCCGGCTTTTCCAAAACAGGCCCTGAGGTTGTTTTTATTTCACTTCCCATTTCTTGGGCAATGATATACGATAGAGTGGTTTTACCCAAACCCGGCGGTCCCGTTAACAAAACATGGTCGAGGGCTTCACCTCTTTTTCTTGCAGCCGCAATAAATATCTTCAGATTATCAACAATTTTTTGTTGACCGGTAAAATCATGAAATGAAGATGGTCTTAAAGCCAAATCGCCCTCATCATCACGTGTATTTGACGGGTTTGTCATAATCGGTCGGGTATGTTCTTTTGTCATTTGAATAACTATCGTAATTTGTTTTGCCGATAATACGAATACCAAAATATGAATTCGATAACGGCTTAAAAAGACTTTATACCATTCACCCCTGAATAATCAGTTCATGAATTGTTTTCAGTATGTCATTGCCTTTTTTTTCTTCGACTGCAACAATTATCCCCACATCCGAATGTCCAGACATTATGCATAATGAACCACTCTTACCGACGGCTGTATAAAGCGAGCTATTTGCTTCATTTTGCAAAGGATGCAATGAACGTACATTTGCACCCACTATACATACCATATCACAAATAGTTACCTTTGTATTTAATCCTGCAACTTCAAATATATCAAGAACCCTTTCTTTATCGCCTTCGGTCAAAATTCTACAACCACTCTCCGATGATAACAAGCCATATAAATGCAAACCGCTTTCTTCCATTATTGTGCAAGTTCTCGATATATTATTTACAGTATCATTCGGTTCCGTTGTTATATCCACCAACAAACAATGTTCTTTAAGGGTAACAGCCCGAAAACCTGTTGTTTGTGTATCAACTTCGGGTGTAATTGTCGTTCCTTTATCTTCGGGCGCAAAAGTATTCAACACTTTTACGGTAATACCCATTTCGACGGCAGGAATAATGGTTTCGGGATGTAAAACTTTAGCACCGTATAGAGCAAGCTCCCGCGCTTCCTTAAAACTCATTGCCTGTATAGGAAAAGCACTCTCAACCCTGCGCGGATCGGTACTTGCAATGCCGCTCACATCAGTCCATATCTGGATTTCCTCGGCACCTATTGCTGCACCGATAAGAGCAGCCGAATAATCTGAACCGCCTCTTCCCAATGTTGTCGTCCTTCCATAGGCGTCCGAACCGATAAACCCTTGTGTTATTACCGCAGATCCTTCTTTTAGAGGTCTGATAATGATATCTTGAACAAATTTCCTTAATGTTTTCGTATCTACTACACCCTTCAGAGAATTTTCATCCGTTCTCATAAATGAACGAGCATCGGCAAATGTAGCGGGCACACCCTGCGTTTGTGCATATGAACAAAAAATTGTTGTTGATAATAATTCGCCCATAGCGGAGGAAAAAGCTATTGAGCGTGGGGTACACTCACCTAATAACGATACACCTTCGCAAAAAACGGAAAGTTCTGTACACAAAACATGTACTTTTTCCATAAGCTCTCTAAGTCCCGTATCAGATACAAGTTCGGACGCGATTCCTATATGTCTCTCTTTTAAGAGATTGATTCTTTGTTGCACTTGTTCGCGAGTACCTTTTGCCGCCATTTCCACAATGGCTATAAGTTCATTTGTTGCCCCCGAACATGCACTTAATACTACTACTGGTGAACGATGTATTTCACGTTGTACAATACTTAGTACCGCACGCATCGCTTGCGCATCTGCTACAGAAGTGCCTCCAAATTTTTGAACTATCATTTATACTTTTCTCCAAAAATAAAAAGCGGTTTTCCCGATAACTTTCAGGAAAACCGCTTTGTAACATTAATACTTTTGTTTATAGCGCAAATCCCTCTGCAAGTATTGCTTCAATCTTATCTTCAGACCCTATCGGCTTAGGCGAACCGCCAACCGGTTTTCTTGCAGTAATCTCATTTTCGGTTTCAATGTAGAATACCGTTTTATCTGCCTTTAGAAGGTAAATATTAGGCAAACCGCGAAGTACATATTTATCTGAATTAGGATGTTTTGCCTTCGATGTACGCATCACATAAATAGAAATCTTGTTTTCGGGTATTCCTGCTTCCAAAAGCGAACGAAGTGCATGAGGTACAAGAACTCTCGAACCATCGCATGTACAACTTGGATTTACATATACAACTACTGAACGGTTCGGGTCGGCATTATAAGCCGTTTTGATATTGTTTACGATAGCTGCGTCCGGTGTATATGTCATCATTGTCGGTTCAAGCCACGTAAATCCGGGTTCAACCTTTGCCTGTTCAACAGTAAGTTGACGAGCAACGTCTTCAGGCACTACCGTTTCTTCGCACCCTACTATAAAAAGCAAAGCACAAAGAAGAACCGATAGATTCAAAATACTGCGTTTCATATACTTCTTCTCTTAGTGATTATACATGATGACTACAAAAATGTAAAAATCTTATCACATGCAAAGCAACTACCAAGTTCAACCGATAAAGGAAGCAAACGGAGACTATACTTATAAAGACAATCAACCTATCCTAAAACGCGATGATGGTAGTAGTTTTCGCGTAGATACTTTTCTGCAATATCGGGTTATATTGTCCGAGCGAATTATTATGAAATTCATAATCTCTGTAAAGTGTATTCGAATTATACAAATCATCAAAACGGCATTCGCATTGCACAATGAGCAATGAAGCTATTTATTTGATTTTTCTGTTTTTTCCATCTATTCAACAGTGATTTTTTGTTAACATTTGCTTCATAAAACATTCGGTTTTTCTCATTTATTAACTATATCATTTTTTGGTATGAATGCCTCAAACAAAAACGAATAACGATTTATAGTAAAAAAAGAAATCGCATATACCACATATTATTATCTATGTAGGAGCTTTATTATGAAACATGTTTCTTCACTTCTTGCCTGTGTTTTTTTATATTTTATTCTCTCATATAATAATTGTGTCTTTGGGGCAGAGACATCCGTTCTCCTTCTTAAACTCAAGAATTCGACTCTCACTGATCACCTATTATCTCCTCAAAAGGAAAGCGAATCTCTACTTTCGGTATATGATAAAGATGTAATCCGTATAATGCGTGAATTCGATGTAATGGAATCCGTTCGCCGGCTCTCCAAATTGCCGGCAATGAAACTGTGGATTCAGGTAACGATTCTTAATAATAAAAAGGAAAGTTTTATTGAAAGAATACGTAATAACAGAGAAGTTGACGTTATCGAACAATTACCTGAATATCATTTATTCGCTACGCCCAATGACTTCGACCCGAAGCAGTGGAGTTTAACTAAAATTTCGGCCGAGGCAGCTTGGGATATATCAAAAGGCAAGTCGAGTATAAGAGTTGCAATTGTGGATGATGCCGTTGATATTTCACACCCCGATTTAAAACCCGCTATATGGAAAAATACGGGTGAAATTGAAGGCAATAATATTGATGATGATAATAACGGTTACATTGATGATATATACGGATGGGACGCTGCCGATAATGATAATAATCCTCACCCACCCTCCTTTGCTTCCACATCGGAATTTTCGCATGGAACGCACTGCGCCGGTATTGCAGCGGCGGCAACCGATAACTCCATCGGTATTGCATCCATAGGGTACGGTATCAGCATTATTCCCGTAAAAACAAAGTTAGATGCTACGACGGGAAAATCGCTTACTCACGTTTTTCAGGGGGTCGAATATGCCATTGTTTCTAAAGCAGATATAATTTCCATGTCTTGGGGCGGGGGTGGTTTTTCATCCGCTTTTCAAGAATTATTTAATGAAGCACATCGCCAAGGTATTGTACTTATTGCTGCTGCCGGAAACGACAATATAAGTATTCCTATGTTTCCCGCTTCCTACAACCATGTTATAGCTGTTGCCGCTACAAGTTCGAACGATAAAAAAGCATGGTTCTCCAATTATGGCGATTGGGTGGATGTTGCTGCTCCCGGTGTCGATATTTACAGTACCGTACCCGGCAATGAGCGATATGCTCATTTTAGCGGTACATCCATGGCATGCCCACTTGTGGCCGGGTTGGCAGGGCTTATGAAATCGAGAAATCCTTTTGCCGAACCCGATGATATAGAATTATGTTTAAAAGAGAGCTGCGAGGATATTCATGCTTCCAATCCCGATTATATCAATCTTTTGGGGTCAGGACGTATCAATGCGTTAAATGCCGTTTTATGTGTAAAGCCGGGACCTCCGAGAACAAATTTTGCGGCTAATTTCCAGCGAGTTTGTACAGGCAAAGAGATAATTTTTTATGATAGAAGCAAAGGTACACCCGCAACATCATGGAAATGGACATTTGTGGGTGCAATACCCGCCTTCTCTTCGGAACAAAACCCTATCGTCTCTTATTCCGTAAACGGTATATACGATGTAACACTTATCGCGTGCAATGAATACGGCTGCGATACCATCGTAAAGAAAGCATATATTACAGTTGCCCCCCCTAAAGCCACCCTGGTGTTGAATGGTCGTGATTCGGTGTGCGAATATTCGCATGCTTTTCTCGAACTATTACTTGAAGGCAATCCGCCATGGTCTGTACAATGGAGTGACGGTAAACAAACATTTACGGAAAACGGTATTCGCAATAACAATCATTTTATTCAAATCAATCCTTCCGATACGAATATTTACTCCATTATTTCCGTGCGTGACAGCTTATGCGAAGGTATTATACAATCGGGAACTAAAAAGTTCACACTTATTAATTGTTCAGGCACTCCGCCGCGAAGTGATGCTATTTGGTATTTCGGCGAATATGCCGGTATTGATTTTAATCATGATAAACCCGTACCTCTGCTTAATAGCGTAATGGATACTTTTGAGGGATGTGCAACAATTTCGGATGATCATGGAAATTTACTTTTTTATACGGATGGTATTACCGTATGGAATAAAAATCATAAGCCCATGCCGAATGGAAAAAATTTGAAAGGAAACTCCTCTTCTACTCAATCGGCGATTATTGTTCCAGACCCCTCAAGTAAATATAAATATTATCTTTTTACGGTTGCGATAGGTTTTGAAGATAAATTCGGTCTCTACTATTCGATTGTTGATATACGTCTTGATGGAGGAAGAGGAAATGTAACATCGGTAAAAAATGTTTTTATGATGAATGAGGCATCGGAAAAAGTATCGGCAACTTGGCATAACAATAAAAAAGATATTTGGATAATGAGCTTTGAACGTTATACAAATACGTATTATTCATTTTTGCTGACGGATAAAGGCGTTGGAAAATCGATTAAAACTTCCATAGGTAGGGTAATGACTGAATTTAATCCACACGGATATTTACGTTTTTCACATGACGGCTCTATGGTTGCAATGGGTTTCGGATATGACAAACTATTGCAATTATGTCGTTTTGATAATAAAACCGGAAAACCCTCACTATGGCTTACACTTTCCGGTGATGACTTTTTCCCATATGGTCTTGAGTTTTCTCCCGATGATAGTAAACTTTATGTGGGTAACCATCAGCATAGTAATATTTATCAATTCGATTTAAAGGCAGGAAGTGACGCGGATATAGTAAAGTCGGGCACTAAAATAGGAAGTGCATCCATTTTTGTAGATGCTTTACAATTAGCACCCGACGGCAAAATATACGCTGCTTTATTTCATTCTGACGATTACAATTACCCTTATTTAGGCGTAGTTTCTAATCCCAATGAAAAAAATGCAAGTTTTATTGAACAAGGTTTTTACTTAGGAGGAAAAAATTCTCGTAATGGCTTACCAAACTTTTTGGAGGGATTCCGGCAAACGACCCAACAAGTTCTTGCAAATAATGATACGGTTATTTGTCTCGGGAAAACAGCACAACTTCATGCGACAATGAAAGAAAATACCAAATGTTCTTATTTCTGGAAACCGCTGGACGGCTTAAATGACGGATATATCCGGTCTCCTCTCGCTACTCCGAATAAAACAACAAAGTATATTGTTACCGCCATTGACCCTACCGGACTTCGTTTCCATGATTCCGTCACCGTTTTTGTGGATTCTAATTGTTGCAAATCGGCACCGCCGAAAGCAGATTTTATTACGAATGCCACAACACTTTGTTTAGGCGATTCGATAATACTCAATAATACATCAATTGCAAGTTCTACTGCCATTTATTCGTGGAATTTCGGCAAAAATGCAGTTCCGGAATCATGGAGTGGTTTTCAACCCCCGAACATTGCTTATAATGTATCGGGTTCATATCGTATTCGTTTGATAATTGAGGATTCATGCGGAAAGGATTCTCTTGAGCATACTATTGCGATCTTTAATGCGCCCAACTCACGAGGAAAGTATGATACTATCTTTTGTTCTTCAGCTCAAACTGCTATCAAAGGCGAATATATTCCCGGATATTCAGTCCTTTGGTCTCCAACAGAAGGATTAAGCGATTCGACAATACCGAATCCGAACCTTTCATTAAAGGCAGGTTTATATACTTATATACTCCGTACTACACATGATATATCGGGTTGTATGGCTTATGATACGCTTACCGTTAAGATTGCGGATACTCCCCTATCCTTCACTCTCGATACATTAGTTTGCTCCGCTAAGGATATAAAAATAGGTAGAGAGAGTACTAAGGGATATTCGTATCGGTGGTTCCCTACAACAGGTCTTGCCGATTCATCCGCATCCTATACAACGGTTTCGATGTCGAAAGGAAAATACCTTTACTTATTACATGTAACCGACACGCTTACGGGATGTAATGTCACGGATAGTATCATTATTGCTTTTGATGAAAAACCGATTGTCAAAACCTCACCCGATACAATTATTTGTTTAAGTACTCAGGCGAATCTTCATGCCGAGGGCGGTATATATTATCAATGGTTTCCGAGCGAAGGATTAAATAATCCAACTATTCCGAATCCTATCGCTACTCCTTCGAAAACAACGACATATAATGTTATTGTTTCCGGCGAATACGGCTGTATGGATTCGGCGAGTGTTAATGTAGAAGTAATACCTAATTCCAGAAGCATTCTCAAATTACTCACGATGGGGAATGTTATTCCCGGTGATACTGCTTCCATTGTTCTCACTTTCGAAATACCGAACGATATTCCCGAAGGCAACGGCATCACTTCTTTTGACATTATCATAGAATTTGACAGTACTGCCATTTTCCCTTTACCGGAACGTATGTCGCAAAACGGTTCTTTACGTGATTGGGTAATACAAACATCCATTCTTTCCGGTGGAAAAATCCGCATCTCCGGTACAGGAGAACCTATGTTCTATAAAGGTGAATATCAGTTTGGTACTCTTGTTCTTTTACCATCTGTACCAGCTATCGATACGTTCCAACTTCGTGTCGCATCGTGGAAAACCATTCCGGATAATGTCTGTACGGGCATAAGTGCTTCGCAGGGGGGCGGTATTACCTATAGTGCAATTTGTGCCTCTATGATAAGAGGAGTTAAAAGTAACGGATTACCCTTCGGCATAAAATCGGTCAATCCGAATCCGGCACAAACTAATAATACGACTGTACATTTCTTTACAGGTTTAGATGCTTATACCGATTTATCGGTATATACCGTTTTCGGTGAAATTGTACAGACTCCTATGCAACAATGGTTACGCGCCGGTGAATATTCTTGGAACTTAGATACGCATACTTTAAGTACGGGAGTATATATCATTCGACTTCATTCGGGTCCTTATAAAGAAGAAATATTATTTATGAAAGAGTAATGAACAATTAAGGATATTATTATCTATTCACCACTTTTTATAAATCTAAACAAATATAGAAAATGAAAAAGTCACCTTTTTCTCGTACAATTTTTCTTTTTTTTCTTAGTCGGAACCGAGAAATTATATAGCCAAACTGATAATTGGGTAATTTATCTGAAGAACAATCCGGTAAGAACCGTTCTTACATCCATATTATTCGGCAATGACAATCTTGTATATGCAAGCTGCGGATATATGTCATACGGCATTGATGTATTAAATTCGAGTTTGCGATAATGGGTACGATATGATACAGGCGACACCTCTTTCGATAAAACGTGATATTCATTAGGCGACTATACGATGTTGTTTGATAAAAACTTTACATTATGGGTTGCTTCGCAAAGAGGACTTACATATCTCTCTAACAGAACTTGGAAAAACAAATAATGAATCAAAGTTATGGGGCAGTACGATTCAGGATAGAATTATGGTATATACCCCCAAATAACTAGTATTCATGAAGAGGATACTCAATGTTCAGTATCGGTATATCACAATCAATTATCCGACATTGTCTATGTAAAACCCTGTGTAAATAGTAATAACTGTATATACATATCACCAATTTGTTCTTGTGCACTGAGTATGTCAAAAGGAAATTTAACAGAAAAGGAACTATTGCAATTATGTAAGCATTCGGAAGAGTTTGACAATGCTTATACGCAGTATCGGCAATGTTGGAAATTTTCTGAGGAGAATCCACCGGAGGCATATCGTATTCTTAGTAACTGCCTTCCTATCTTCAAGCTGTACGGTGCCGATTCATTAATATCCTTATGCGAATGTTTGCGCGGCAAATCATCAATGCTTATGGGCAATTTCGAATTATCGGAACAATGCTACGCAAAAGGAGAGAAGATTGCTCGCAAGTGCGGGTTTTCAACAGGACTTGCTTTTAATCTGATGTATTATGCTATTCTTAAGGCAAGACAAAATCATATTGAAACCGCATTAATAATGTGGCAAGAAAGTGAGGAAATTTGCCACAGAATGAAACGTACAGACCTAATTCCGAATATTATTTTTAATAAGGGAACAGCCCTTGTAGAAGCCGGTAAATATGTTGAAGCATTTGAACTTTTCACACAATCATTAGAAACCTTTAGAGAACTAAACGATGATGCACGTATTGCAAATACCTTTACTTCCTTAGCAACAATTTATTTTATTCTCGGAGATAAAGAGCAGGCACTTGATTATACACTTAAATCATTGCAATATGTAGGCGAAGAACCCCATTTGAAATTACCGATTCTAGTGAATGCCGCCACTAATTTCTGCGATTTGAAAATTCCGGATAAGGGAATACTATACCTTGAGGAAGCAAGTATTTTAGCACTGAAATTTAATGATGGATATCATATCGCTTTTACCGATAAAATCCAAGCAGAATATTATTCGTATTATGGAGAATACTCGCGAGCTAAGCCATTATTTATTCAAGCATCGGAATCTTTCCGTACACTTGAAGCAATGCGCCCTTATACATATTGCATATATGAACTTGCCTTAATAGCTGAAAAGGAACTACATCATGAAAAGGCAATCGAATTACTCGAATCGTTATTGCCCTTATTAAACGATTCAGTAGATGACCCCGTGCTTTTATGCGACTGTTATGTACACCTTTCGGAACTTTACTCCCTAAAAAACAATATTGGAGCTGCTTTGGATGCGGAACGTAAATATGGAACAATTAGGGAATTATGGTTAGATCATGATAGAAGAAGACTTTTTGCATTACATGAAATAAAAATGAAGCTGAAAGAAAAACAATATGAAATAGAGCAATTAGAGAATGAGAACACATTATTGCAGATCGAAAACGAAAAAAAAATAAAGGAGATTTCCGTTTTGGCAATGAGCATCACCCAGAAAAACAATATTATTCAAACCATAAATAATGAGTTACGAAATATTACAAAAAGCAGAGGTAATGATGGATACATTGAAAAAATAGAAAAATTATCGGCTTCTGTGGAATCCTACCTGCATAGCAATCGGGAATGGGAAATTTTTGAAAAAAGATTTGACATGCTATTTCCCGATTATCAAAAAAAAATATTACAAAAATTCAGTGATTTGACGCCCTCCGAGCTAAGAATTTGCATTTTGTTGAAGGCGGATCTCTCTACAAAAGAAATAAGCTCCATATTATGTATTTCAGGACGTGCTGTGGAAGGGCACAGATTGAATATCAGGAGAAAACTTATGCTAGACCCGAAGGAACCATTGGTTCGCTTTCTACAGATATTATAACTGAAGCAAAAAAACGTAGTAATAATACAATATCGGTTTATGTCCATCGTAAAGAATGAAAATCAGAGAATACTTGAATTGTGCAATCTCAACTCAGAGTTCAATTCCCTGCACAATGAATATTTGCATTGTTGGCAATTATCGGATGTCAATCCGACTTCTGTTCTGAATTTTGCAGAAACCTGCTTGCCCGTTTTTAAGCAATTCGGCTTCATCACATTGGAATCATTATGCAAGACATTGCAGGGAAAATGCCACTACTTTATTGGGAATTTCTCACAAGCATCTACATTATTTACTGAAGCATTACACCTATCACAAACTATTGATTACTCTACCGGTAAAGTATATTGTTTGTTCTATTTTGCTATGCTTAAAACAAAACTTAATTTTTTGAGCGAAGCGATAGATATGTGGGATGAAGCGGAGATATTATGTAGAAAAATCGACAGGAACGATATTTTAATAAAAGTTACAACCAATAAAGTAACGACATTATTAGAAACCGGTGAGTACGTTAAGGCATTTGAACAAATTACAAATGCACTGGACTCTCCACAGGAATTGGACGAACAAGATCGTTCTTCCGCATTCTCACTTTTAGGTTCGATTTACTTTGCACTTAATGATAAGGAGAATGGATTAAAATATACGCTGCAGTCATTGGAACTTGACACGAAGAATGCTGTAGCCCGATTATCAAAACTTATAAATACTTCTATTTCTTTTCTTGAACTCGGCGAGTTAAAGAAATGTGAGCTATACTTGAAACAATGCGAAGAGCTTGCATTCGAGATGAATGATCAATACAGTATCGCCTACACATTTTTCATTCGTTCTAATATGTGTATTGCTAACGGTCAGTATGAAATATACGATGAAT
>JALHLL010000064.1 GCA_022844575.1 bacterium | reverse complement strand
CCTATTACCCGATACCACGTCCTGAAAACGCCGAGTTATTTAAGAAATATAAGAAAGAGGCAGAGAAAATAAATTCTTCAACGATTTTTTGCGGAAGATTGGCAGATTACCAATATTACAATATGGATCAGGTAACGGCACGAGCTTTATCCGTTTTTGAAAATACTATTTCCCCAAATTCATAGTATAATAGAGTATTCTATCCCTATCATGTCTATTATTGCAATAGTAGTTACCTACAATCGGCTCGAATTATTAACTAAAGTAATTGAGGGGTTACGTTCTCAAACAATGAAACCCGATACTATTCTTGTTATCAATAATGGCAGCACTGACGGTACAAATCAATGGTTATCCGAGCAACGAGATATAGTAACCGTTCAACAAGAAAATACGGGTGCTTCGGGAGGTTTCCACCGTGGGATAAAGGAAGCTGACAGTTTGGGTGCAGAGTGGACTTGGATAATGGATGATGATGTTATTCCGGATGATAAATGCCTTGAGAAACTAATAGAAATAGGCTTAACCGGAAAACGAATCATTACGCCTCAACGATATCAGGATAATATTCCTTTCAGGCCGGAACCCGTACATTGTAATTTTTCTAATCCTTTCAGAAGTTTGTGGGTAAGGCATCCGAACGATTCGGATTATGTGAACGGAATAGCCGAAGTGGAATGCGGAACATTTGAGGGACCCTTAGTTCATAAATCGGTTTTTGAAAAAGTAGGGTTTCCTGATAAAGAATTTTTCATTTTTGCTGATGATACGGAATTTTTTGAACGTTGTTGGCAAAAGGGTTTCTCTACATTCATTGTATCAGACGCAAAACTTCACAGAATGATTCCTTTTGTATCTCATGATACACCTGTTTGGAAGCGTTATTATGAGATACGTAATGTTACGGTATTGGATATCAGATTCGGTAATTATTTTGTGAAAGTATTACGCCCTTTGTTCTATACAGTAAGAATGTTGCTAAGAGCCAAAAGTCTCTATGAGTTTAAATCTATCATTATCGGTTGGTATCATGGGGTTAGCGGTCGTCTCGGAAAACGTTGATAAAATTCGTACTTTTCTACTGAAACCGTCAGTAAAAACTGTTTTCGGTAATTTTATGTCACTATCCTCCATTCAGGTTTTAGTGCATTTGGTTACACTTATACTCTTGCCGTTTGTAACTCGTGCCTTGGGGATGGAGAAGTTCGGAGTAATAAGTTTTGCTATCAACTTCGTTGCTTTTTTTCAGTTTGCAACAGCATACGGTTTTAATAATACAGCCGTAAGAACCGCATCTATTCAACGTAATGATCAGAATGCCCTGAATAAACTGTTCAGTGCGGTAACCGCAGCAAAAATTTTTCTTGCATTTATCTTTACCTGCTTATACTTCTCAATAATCCTTTTTGTTCCCCACACCCAATTCTCTTCATACTTTCATGTTTACATTATACTGTATCTATATATAATAGGTGAAGCACTCTTCCCTATGTGGCTTTTCATGGGGCTTGAAAGAATGAAGTTTTTAGGTATCATGAACTTTATTTCAAGAATATTGATATTAACGGCAACAATACTTTTCGTAAAAAAACCGGACGATTATATTTTGTATGGCGGCTTAACTACAATTACTTTCTTGCTAAACGGCTTCGCCGGTACATTCATTGCCATCACTGTGTTCCATATACGCCCATCGCTTCCGACTTTTACAGAAGTGTGGGAGCAATTAAAAGAGGGATTCCCTGTTTTTATTTCTTATGTATCAATCTATATTTATACATCGTGTCGGGTTATAATTTTTGGTTTTTTTGCCGATGAGACCCTTATCGGGCAGTATGCTGTCGGCGAGAGAATCTGTTCAGTTATACAACTGTTCCCAATCTCAGCTTTGCTCATGGCTTCATTACCGAGACTGACCTCTATTTTTCATAATAGCAAGCAAGAAGCTATTGCCACAACAAAAAGAATTCAAAAAGGTGTTAGTATTTATATCCTCATATTAGTTCCCTTTGTACTTTACTTTGCCGATGACCTCGTATGGTTGATAAGCGGAAATCGATATGAAGTTTCAGTAGGAACGTTAAGAATTCTTTTTTTATCGACCGTATTGGTATTACTGAATACATTTCGTGTAAATTTCTTTATTGTATCGGGCGATTATTCAACCTTTTCAAAACTTCATGTTATAAGTTCGATTTCCGGTTTGGTAGTGATAGTGGCTATGACAAGTTTATTTTCATATAAAGGAATGGCGTGGGCAATTGTATTGCTTGAAGCAAGCATTTTGACTGCAACTGTTATTATTCAACGCAAACGAGGAATAGTAATATGAGCACGACATCTCCTGAATCATCTATTTACAATTATTTCATTTTATTAAAGAACAACACCTCAAAGGGGCTTTTATTAACATTAGGGCTGATCGCAACGACTTTATTGTGCAGTATCACATACGTACTTCAAATAGAATGGATTGCATTGGCTTTAGCATTATCCTTTGCGGGAGTAGTGCTCATTACATATAAGCCCGTGCTTTGGATTTATATAGTCGCTGCGAGCATGCGCTTCATACTACATGATGAAGAGGACGGATTGAGTATTGTAGAACTTACTTTAGGACTTTCTTACCTTATTACATTACTCTTCTGGATATTTTGGCATACAGTTGTTAAAGGGCATAAACTTATAAAAAACAATGCCGATCTATTTTTAATCTCATTTCTCCTATTGCTTCCGCTCACCTCATTTATCAGTTTATTTAATGAAGTACCACTTGAGCAGTGGATTCGTGAATGTCATCACTATCTCTTTCTTCTTTATTACTTTCCAATCAGAGAATATATAAAGGATAAAAAGTCAGTCATAATATTTCTTGTCCTGCTGGGTATAACTTTTTCTTCTCTTTCGATACAGAATATCATTGCTTATAAGCGTGCAACATCCGATGCGGTATATGCCTATCAGCTAATATTTGCCAAAAGTGCAGCAAGGGTATCGGGTTTATTTTTTCCTATTTGTGCCGCCTTCAGTTTTGTTGCATTGGCATATTTGAAAAATAACTACCTCCGTGTTATGGTAGGTGCATTCGCTGTTGTTAATTCGGTTGCCGCACTTGCAAGTATGTCAAGAACAACGTGGGTACTAGTTATACTAACATGCTGCCTACCCTTTCTTTTTGCACGAAAAGGCAATAGAACTTTCTATACAGGTTCCTTTGTTATACTTGCTTGCTTTCTTTTTATGGGTATTTCAATGTTCGGTGGTAAGAATACTGATTTAGTAAAAAAAATTATCAATAAAAGACTTTCATCAGCAAGTAAATTCAGCGATTACTCATACCTAACACGTGTTAACGAAAACATTGTTGCCTGGGAATATATCAAACAACACCCCTTAGGCGGAAATGGAACCGGAGCAAGGAAACTTCATTATGATCTGGTTGTAAAGGAACATGACCGAACATCATATATACATAATGGTTATATTTCGATTCTGTATAAGTTTGGCTTTCCGCTTACACTTATACATTTTATGTTTTTTATCTTATATACTGTAATCGCCGGCAGATTGGCTCTTCGTTACGATGACCCTTTTATCCGTGCTTTATCATTGGGTTCGCTTTTGGCCCTTATCATTTATTATATTTACAATATATTTGGCTGCGTATTCGATACAAGACAAGGTATTTTTATTACCTTTTTAATATTCGGGTTTATAAATATTGCCCAGACGCTCGGTGAGCAATCGGATAACGACTTACTTATAAAGGGATTAGACAATGGCTGAAATTGTACGCGAGCAACTCTACGATATCATGGCTCGCCGTAGGATATTTTTGGGAATAGTATTTATTGTACTATTGGCATATACTATCCGATTAGGGTATTTGCAATTGATTCAGGGCAATGTATATCGTGTAAAGGCAGAAACACAAGCCATAAAGGAAGTTACAGTCGCTCCTTTTAGGGGTAATGTTTTCGACCGGCATGATAAAATAATCGTACATAACTCGCCATCGTTTTCCATAACACTAACTCCCAATGAATTTCATGAAGCGGCTATACCGCTTTTAGCTGAAATTCTGGAAATGGATACGATTACACTGATAGACCTTTATAAAGAAGCTAAGAGATTTTCGCAAGCAAAACCGTATAAAATTTATCGGGATGCTGATATAAGAATAGTGGCTTTAGTTGAAGAAAACAATGACTGGTTACCCGGAATAGATATAGCCGTCGAATCAAAGAGACTTTATGAAGATGAATGCAGAATGTCGCATACACTCGGTTATGCGCGAGAAATTAATGAAGAGCAAATACGGACAAAAGGTGACTATTACCAAAAAGGTGATGTAATAGGTGTAACCGGACTTGAAAATACATATGAGTGGGCTTTACGAGGGACAAAAGGTGTAGAGTTTGTAGCTGTGAATGCAGCCGGACAAAGAGTGGAAAGCTTTCGTGACGGTAATAATGATTTATTATCGGAAGAAGGGTTTGATTTGTATTTAGGTATTGATAAGAGATTACAAACCCTTGCAGAAAAACTTTTGGAAGGAAGAAGAGGAGCCGTTGCAGCTGTCAATCCTAATAATGGAGAAATACTCGCTTTGGCAAGTATGCCTGATTTCGATTTGCGATCTTTTAGCGGGCGTGTACCCAAGCAATTGTATGATCAATTAAAAAATGATGAAGCCAAACCTCTGTTCAATAGAGCAACCCTAACACGGTACCCTCCGGGCTCCACCTTTAAGATGTTTCTTGGCTTGGTTGGTTTGCAAGAAGGAATTATTACCCCAACATCGACCTTGCATTGCGCAGGTGGCTATACATATGGAGGAAGAACTTGGAAATGTCATGGTGGCGTTCATGGTAGCATTAATGTACAAAGAGCGATTCAGGTTTCATGTAATGCTTTTTTTAATCAACTTGCACAAAAAATAGGAATTGATAAATTTAGTCACTATGGCAGACAATTCGGTTTTGGAGAAAAAACAAATGTTGATATTCCCGAAGACTCAAAGGGTTTATTACCGGATAGAGAATACTTCAAAAAAAGAAAATTAAGCGATAGAGAAATTATAGGGCGTTTAACAAATTTAGGTATAGGCCAAGGAGAACTTGGCGTTACTCCGTTGCAAATGGCTGTTTATTGTGCTTCTCTGGCAAATAAAGGGAATATTTATCAACCGCATATCGTCTCAAAAATATTTATCAAAAAACTAAAAGAGACGCAGAAACAACATTATGGGGAGAGAAAAATTGAAGTTGATGAAAAATGGTTTGATATTATAAGGCAAGGTATGTATGATGTAGTAAACACTCCCGGCGGTACCGCCTTAAATGCAAGACTAAATGACATTGTTGTATGCGGTAAAACAGGAACCGCACAAAATCCCCATGGCAAAGATCACTCTTGGTTTATATGTTTTGCTCCGATGGATAAACCGCAAATAGCAATGTGCGTTATGGTTGAGAATGCCGGATTCGGAGGTACTGTGGCCGCGCCGATAGCACGAGAAATTTTGGATTTGTATTTCCATCCTGAAAAAGAAATACCCTTGCTTTCACCTTTTGATTCGACAAGATTTGAGAGATCGGTTAAAAAAGATTCTTTACCCCCTGTTACTAATAATATACCCAATAAACAAAAGTTTAAAGAACAGCGTTATGCAATTCTAAGAAGAGAGTAATGTGATTATTAAATGATAAACATTATTAAAGCAAAGGGTATTCTTCTTATCTGTATTGGTGTTCTCTTGACATCATGTTCGGAACAAGAATCATCTGGTCTCCGAGAAAAAACCACTCTCACATTCTGGCATTTTTGGTCGGAGCCGAAACAAAAAAGGGTATTGTACGAATTGATAGAACAATTTGAAAAGGAAAACCCTCATATTGACATTGTACCAACCGAATTACAATGGGGTGATGGGAAATCAAAATTATCATTAGCAATTAATTCAGGAAATTCTCCGGATATTATTCATATAGGACTTGAGTGGGTTCGGAAATTCAGTAAAGCCAATGTTTTATTACCTATTAAAAGTCATAATAATCTCTCCTCAATCGATAAAGCAATTCAATATAACAATACCTGTTATTCCGTTCCATGGCTTATCAATACCCGTGCATTGATTTTTCATAAGAATACGACAATACCGGAAACTTGGCAAGATTTTACAGTTTTTTTAGCACAAAACAACAATCCCGATATACAGCATTATGGCTTCGGTATTAATTCGGATGAGCCATTGAATGTAAGTAAAAAGGTATTGCCATGGCTATGGAGTGCGGGCAGCAAGGCATTTCGTACTTATCCCTTATCTGAATCTCTCGATTCCTATGCCATTGAGGGTTTAGAATACTATTGTTCATTATCCGATAAGGGAATAATAGAAAAAGGCAGAACTTTGGATGAGTTATTCGTTCAAAACAAAATCGGCTCGGTTCTTACGGGTTTGTGGATTATTGATAATCCGATGATACATGAGCATTCAACTCAATACACAGTTGCATCAAAAATCCCGCAAAAAGAAAAAGGTATAGGCGGGGAAAGTATTTTATCGGCAGATTGTTTGTCTATTTCGGCAAAGACTTCCGATAATTCCGCAGCATTAATGTTTGTTACTTATATTACTGCATATGAACAGGCCAAAAAATTTGCCCTTGCCGTACCTGATGTCGGTTTTCCGGCGGACACTGCAATACTTCATGATAATGATTTCTTCCGATCCGCCTTTAAGAGCCGGTTTTTTACAACAAACCGTATTTTCCGTACCTATCGTATCCTCGAATATTACAGCAGAAGCTATTACTATTTTTGAGCATGAGGTAATGTCAGCAGTCTATCATAAAAAATCACCTGAATCAGCAATTCAATCAGCAAAGAATAAAATCAGGAAATTGGAAAAAAAGCAATGATATTTTGAGATATGTTATTGCTCTTCAGTTTGCACAGTCGCATCCGTTAATTCCATTTCGTCCATACTCTCACTCTCCTCAACAATTTCTTCATCTCTGATTATCTCTTCATTTTCTACTATTTCTATTTCCATAATTTCAGCGCCATCATTCCTAATTTGTTCACCCTCAATTTCAGTATCCATCTCTATTATTTCCGATGAGGGTGTTTCCATTTCAGATGATATTTCCTCTTCCGTTTCATCCGCTTGTTCAATTTCAATATCCATCTCTATTACTTCCGACGAGGGTGCTTCCATTTCAGATGATATTTCCCCTTCCATTTCATCTTCTGCTTGTTCAGTTTCAACAATCACAGAAGTATCGTTCATCTCAGCAGAGTCCTCATTTTCGGAATTCACTTGATTTTGACCTTCTGTTTCTTTATTCATTTCTTCCATTGCAGCAATAAGAGCTCCTTGCGGGCTTTGCTCCATCAATTCTTCTATTTCACGCAGTTTCGGCAAATCCGATATTTTATTTATACCGAAAACTCTCAAAAACTCATCGGAAGTCGAATATAAAAGAGGTTTACCTATCGTTTCCGCCCTGCCTGAAATAACAATAAGATTCTTTTCAAGAAGCGCATTCACCACTTCGCCGGAATTAACACCGCGTATGGAATCGATTTCCGCCCTTGTTGTCGGCTGTTTATATGCTATAATTGCAACGGTCTCTAATGCAGCTTGCGATAAACGTTTTCTCGATTTCGATTTTAATAATCGTTGTACATATTCGCCGTAGTGAGGTGTTGTAGCAAATTGAAAACCACCACCAATATTTACAATGCGGAAAGGACGCGCGGAAAAATCAAGGTCTTTATTTACTTCGGCAATCAATTCATCGAAGTACTCAGGTGTAAATGTACCCCACAGATTATCCGGTTCATCACCTTTTTCACCATTAACCTCAATCGGCTGAACGGAACTAAAATCTTCAAGAATTAAAAAACGGAATAAATCTTTTGACGTTAAAGGGTCATCCGAAGCAAATATAACTGCCTCGAGTGCCTTGCATTGTTTTTCACGATCTAATGTTAAAAAATACGGAGTCTTTTGTGCCATAGCTATAATGTATCGCCTTATTGTCTTACTAAATATTTTGTAAAATCACTAATTCTTTTTGGAAAATGCAATACGCGGGTCAGCAAAGGAATAGAGTATATCGGAGATAAGAATTCCTATAAGTGTTAACGTTGCTGAGATGGTAAATACAGCCATAATCATAGGATAATCGCGTGCAACAAGTGCTTTGAACGATAATTCGCCAATCCCACCAACTGCAAAAACCGTTTCAATAATAACAGCCCCTCCAATCAAATTCGGCAGTATGCCCGCAAACAATGTAATAATTGGTATCAGCGAATTTCTTAAAGCGTGCTTAAAAATCACAGTCCTTTCACTTAATCCTTTTGCTCTTGCTGTTCTTATATAATCCTGCCTCACAGTTTCCAACATAGCCGAACGCATTTGGCGAGAAATATAGGCAAAGCTTCCATAAACATATGCACACATTGGCATAATCATATGAATCATAATATCGTATAACTTTTGCGACAATGACCAATTCTCACTAAACTGCACAGATCTCCATCCCGAAGCCGGAAAAAGTCCTAAGTATTCTACATTGCAAACAAAGGTAATAATGAGTGAGGCCACCCAAAACGAGGGTAATGAATGCAAAACAAAAAGTATATACGTTGAAGTTTTGTCAAGGAATGTACCTTGATGTGTGGCTGAGTAAATTCCGATAGGTATCGCTATTATATATGATAGAAAAACAGCAAATACACTCATTGAAAGAGTGATTGGTACTTTCTCAATCAGTTTTTCCATGACGGGGCGATTATCCTGAAAAGAGTCTCCGAAATAGGGCATACTTCGTGTTTTTACTAAGGAAAGATTTGTTTGCCCATTGGCAAATGCATCTCTAAAATCAAACATCAACATATCGCCCAACCAAATAACATATTGCTGCCAAACCGGTTTATCGAGATTCCATTGTTTGCGCACAAGTTCGATAATTTTGGCATTGATTCCTGTTGAGCTGCTCATATTACCATCAGCACCTGCTCCTACCTTCAACGCTGCCGGATCGCCCGGTGCTAACCTGCTTATGCTAAAGGAAATAACCGTGATAATAAACAAAGTGGGGATAAACAATAATATCCGCTTGATGATGTATTGAATCATAATCACAAATCGCTAATGAATCGCAAAGATACGAAGCAACGTCGTGAAGTTGAGGAAAAAGCATTCAACACTATGCAACATCAAAAAAACCATGTCCTGCGGAGTATTCATCCAAAAAGGCGGAACGCAGTTCACGATGCTCGGGTTTTCTAAGATGCGGGTCTTGCTCAATAAGAGCAAATGCTTCTTTACGTGCTATTGACACAATATCACCATCAGATATCAGGTCGGTATATCGAAATTCCGGCAGACCGCTTTGCCTTGTTCCGAGAATATCACCGGGTCCTCGTAATTTCAAATCAACTTCCGCTATTTGAAAACCGTCGGTTGTGTCTTCCATAGTTTTCAAACGTAAAACCGTAGCTCGAGCAGAGGAAAGTTCTTCGGGCTTTTTGCCTATATGATACCGAAAATGATCTTTCGTTGCCAGATAACAATATGATTGCTCCGCCCCGCGCCCAACCCTACCCCTTAACTGATGTAACTGCGACAAACCAAAACGTTCGGCATTTTCGATAAGCATAACCGTTGCATTCGGAATATCAATACCGACCTCCACTACCGTTGTAGCAACCATTATATCATACCCTCTATCCTTAAAAGCTTTCATCGCATCATCTTTTTCATACCATAACATCTGCCCGTGTAAAAGCCCTACCTTCATACCCTGAAAAACATTATTACTCAAAAATTCATGATGCTCCGTTGCTGATTTCAATTCCATTTTTTCACTTTGTTCCACCAAAGGATACACTATGTACGCTTGTCTCCCCTTATGAACCTCTTGTTTAATAAACTCAAAATACTTGTGCAAATCGCTTTCAAAAATTACTTTTGTTTTAATCGGCTTACGATTTTTCGGCATTTCATTGATTATGGAAACATCCAAATCGCCATAAAGCGTCATGCTTAATGTTCTCGGAATAGGTGTGGCGGACATTACTAAAATATGCGGTACCGGAGGTTCATCGGTTTTGTGTGACTTCATTGCCAATGAGCGCAATTTTGCTCTTTGCTCAACACCAAAACGATGTTGTTCATCAATTACCATCAATCCGATCTTATTATACTCTATCAGGGTTTCCGATTTGTTTGACATTCCGCTGAAGAGCGCATGTGTACCCACAATGATATGCGCTTTACCCGATGATATTTCATTGTTCACCGCAGTACGCACCTTTTTTTTCTGCCCACCCACTAATTGAACAACATTTACATCCATTCCTTCCAACAGTGCCGTAATACTCCTATAATGCTGCTCAGCCAAAATTTCGGTAGGAGCCATAATAAGTGTCTGATACCCCGATTCGATTGCCATAAGCATTGCAAATACCGAAACAATCGTTTTGCCCGAACCGACATCCCCCTGCAATAAACGATTCATCGGTTTACCCGAACGGAAATCCTCTGCAATCTCATTGAGTACTTTTTTTTGCGCGCCTGTCAGTTCAAAAGGCAATCTATCAAGCAACTGTCTTGCTTTTGCACTTTTCGGTTCAACAAATACGCCTTGCTCCTTTACCTTTGTTCCTCGTTTACGTAAAGCTAAAACCATTTCAAAGAAAAAAAGTTCCTCAAACTTCATGCGCTTTCTTGCCTCGCCGATTTCACGAAGATTATTCGGCGCATGAAGGGCATAAAAAGCCGTTTTTCGATCGGGCAAATTATTACGATTTAGAATTTCGGCAGGAAATACTTCCCGTATCTTTTCATGTTCGGTTTCAAGGGCGGTAATGGCAAGTCTGCGTACTAAAGCCATCCATACACCGGCATTTTTCAATTCCTTTGTCATAGGATATTGTGGAAGAATCACACCCTTGCTATATAACTCTTCGTCCTCTTCATTTACTTTTTCTATTGCCGGATGATGAAATTGTAATTTTCTATAGCGCTCTTCAAATTCAGGACTGCCCGAAACAACATATAACTGTTCTTCCTTCAGCAATCGTTCATAATACTGTATCTGTTGGAAGAATACCAATTCGGCAGTTTGTGACGATTCATCTTTTATAACAGCGATAAGCATTTTTCGCCCATTCGCAAATTCACGACGATGCAAGGATTTTATGCGGACTATAACAGTTGCTTCATTACGGAAATTTACATCCGCAAGAGTAATATCCGTTTCGGAAGAAAAAAGGGTTTGTTTACGGCATCGTTCAGCCAAATCAGATAAGGAAAAAATAGTACTTCGGTCAAGATATGCACGTGGCACATACTGCAATAAATCCATTGTGGTATGGATTTTTAGAGCATGAAATGCTTCCGCCCTTTTCGGACCCACCCCTTTTAGAAATTGTATAGGTGTAAATTGTGATGACATCTGTTTTCTGTCTCTTATTACCTACAAATTTAGGGGTATTAAGCCGCTTTACCGATAGAGCAGAAATGTTCTTTGAACTTTTGTTTCAAATAAGACAAAGGTCATTGGACGCAAACCATCTGCTTATAACTGATTGTGATGAAGAGTTATTCGGTCCTCTCAAGCAAAAGTCTCTAATGGAGGGCATAAAGAAAGACCGTTGCCGGCGAGATTACTGGAGATTAGACAGAGAAGGTTATTTTAAGTTGTGATAGGTGTAGTAGTACACTTATATTCATATCAACTCAAACTCACCATGCGCCATTGCTTGCCCATTAAGAAGAAGCGTAATTATATGTACACCTGCATAATGTTTCCGTGTCGTCATATCATGTAAAGGTATATTTCTATTAATTCGATATTCGGAATTCGGTTCAAATTCTCTTTCCGTCAATACAAACACTTTACGCGAAGTTTTGCCGTTATTTTTTACATAATCAATGGCATATTCAATACGTACTTTTCGTTTTTTTGTTGAAGAAGATAGTACTGTACATGAAAAACGATTTTCGCCACCTATATATACTGTCGATTTTTCCAAAGAAAATTCCCGTACATCCAAATCTTCACCTTTGCCCGTAAATCCATGCAGTGCTAATGCTTTCGGATTACTTTTCTTTAACAAAGTACGCGAAGCATGTTTGCAAATCCAATCCGTATATTCCGAATTCCCTTTCCATCTTCCAATTATTTCCAATACTTTATCGGGATGGTCTTTCGAAATATCATTAAGATTATTGGCAACACTACGCCTCACATAATCGGTATCATCATTTTTTAATCGTTCCAAAATCGGTAAAATCGGTTCGGGATTTTTTTGAAATTGCGGCAAAGCCATTGCCCATGGCAAGCGGGGTCTGCATCCCTCACTGGCACAACGTCTTATGGCAAAATGTTCGTCTTTACTCCATTCGTTGAGTACGGACATTACTTTTTCGGGATTCCTGACAATAAATGGGCGTATGGCAAATTCGGAGCTTGATGTTTTTGTAAATTCTTTTAATGCTTTTAATGAGATTTCTTCATACTCCAAACCTTGTCTTTCCACTATATCAGGGAAAAGCATATACTCAAATCCACTAAAGCGTGGCGCGACACCTAAAAGTATTTCTATTCTTTGTTCATAATCGCCATTTAAACAATTATATAAAGAATCGGCTATATGGTGCATCCTGTCTTTTAACTCACGTGATTGCCATGCTTCATCAAACACTGATGTAATAAAGGATTCCTTATCGAAACGTTTATTTTCTTTTTTTACGGCATCTGCTATTGCGGTAATTTTCTCGGGCGTATAAATATTTTTCAGTTGTTCCGGCATTGTGTCCTCTTTTTTAAGCAAAACTAAAAAGGGGTTGTGTCAGGTGTATGTCAGTTGAAAAAAAACGAGCTTAATTTTCCAAAGCTTTTAGCTCGTTTTCGGAAAGGGCATTGTTTTGCATTATGGTTTTTAGTTGTTCCCATGTATAAATACCGCTATCATGCCCATCTTTCCATCGTGCTTGTATTGCATAATTACCCGTTGGTATAAGTGCTTCCAATTCATTCATACCCGGCTTCATTACCTGTATTCCGAATGTATAGCGCACACCCATTATTTCTTCGCCTTTGCATACCGCGCAAGGGCATTCTTCCCGTAGTTTCGATAATAGTATTGTTGCTTTTATACCATCGGCATACTCAACCGTAAGTAAATACGGCTTGGGTCTGGTTATCGCTTTCGGAATACTATTATTATCCATTATTGTAATCTTCCTAATGTCGTTTCGCCACCTACTACCCTATCACCCACTTTTACATTTATCGCCGTGGAATTCGGTACGATAATATCCATACGCGAACCGAATTTCATCATTCCTATTTTTTCGCCTACCGTTAATGTATCGCCTTCTTTTACTTCGCAAACAATTCTCCTTGCCAAAACTCCTGTAATTTGTTTGAATAATACTTTGGCTTTTGATGTTTGTACACCAATACGTGATTGTTCATTCAGTTCCGAGCTTTTCGGATGCCATGCCACCAAATAATCACCGGGCATATATTTAAAAAACCCCACAAATCCGCTTACCGGCGTGCGGTTTACATGCACGTCCAAAGGAGAAAGGAATATACTTATTTGTGTTGCTTCGCTTTTTAAATAGTCTTTTTCCTGTACCGGAATTATCTGTACTACTTTACCATCGGCAGGCGCAATCAAAATCGAATCATCCGATAATGCTTCATTCGGAATTGTACGCTCAGGGTCGCGAAAAAACCACAGTGTAAAAGCAACGGTTACTATTCCCAATGTAACGGAAAGTCCCATCCATACCCCTTTTAATAAAAACACACCCAAAAGTATAAGTGCAAGCCCGAATCCTAACATTAAAAAAGCATTATCATATCCGTAACGTGTTATCATATGTGTGCCTGTATTTTATATCAAAAAAGTATTTATAATGAATCGTTTTTGCTTCTCGATTCATTTGCCATTTGATTTTTATAGTCAATAATTTTATTATGCAATTCCATATCCGCAACCGATAGAATTTGTATTGCAAGTATTCCCGCATTTTTACCACCGCCTATGGCAACCGTTGCAACGGGGACACCCGGAGGCATTTGTACAATAGATAATAATGAGTCCTGACCATGCAATGATTTTGACTGCACCGGCACTCCAATTACAGGTAAGGGGCTGAATGCCGCAATCATACCGGGCAAATGAGCAGCACCGCCGGCACCGGCAATAATTACTTTGATACCCCGCTTATGCGCCGAAACACCATACTCAGCCATATCGGTCGGTGTGCGGTGTGCCGAAACTACTTTCATTTCATAAGGTACGGAAAATTGTTCGCATATATCGGCTGCTTCTTTCATCGTCGGCAAATCCGAATCGCTACCCATAATTATACCGACAAGCGGTGATTCATGTGTCGCCATGGTGTATCTGTAATTTTATATGGAATGGTAATTATTCTTTTGCTGCTTTTGTTTCTCTTTTAATGACTCCCCATAATTGTTCACGCCCAAGTCGTGTTCTTGAGGAATAAGGCAGAACATCAACATAATATTCGCATAATGATAATACTTCATTTATTTGCTCTTGTCTTTCGCTCATTTGCGTACTATTCAACTTATCGCATTTGGTAAGAACAATAATGTATTTTCTGCCGCCGTTCTCCAATCGTTCAATCAATTCCATATCCGAAGGCATGGGGTCATGTCGTCCGTCTATAAGAACACATATCAAACGTAATTGTTCTCTTTCCAATAAGTAACCGTAATTCAATTCATGCCATGCTTTTCTATCGGTTTTCGAGGCACTTGCATAGCCGAAACCCGGCAT
>JALHLL010000063.1 GCA_022844575.1 bacterium | reverse complement strand
TTTTGTTTTTGTATTTTGTTACGAACTGTTCGGCGCAAAAAGAGGGTAATAACTGGTATTTTGGTGATAAAGCAGGAATTACCTTTTCTAATGGAGAGCCCGAAAAATTGGATGGCAGCCAAATGACTGTTTTAGAAGGGTGCTCCATAATTTCCGATAAATATACGGGTGAATTATTATTATATACCAACGGGGAAAGGGTCTGGGATAATTCTCACAAAATTATTGCTGCCGACTTGCTTGGTGGCACATCCAGTTCACAAAATTGTGTTATAGTTTCCGATCCCAACGCTAATAAGTCATACTATATATTCACAGTGCCTGACTTAACAAGTTTTTCTATAAAAAAAACTGATTACGCACATTATTCATTAGTAAAAAGAGTTGATACAGGCTGGAGATTTCTGATAAAAAATCGCCAATTTCCGCGCAAAGTTTCAGAAAAATTTTCACTACGTTTTGACTGTTCTACAAACGTTGGATGGTTTGTTACTCATTCAATAAATAGATCTGAATTCTATTCGTATCGGATAAGTAAGGAAGGTGTTGACACAATTCCCGTAATTTCAAGTTATACAGACAATTCAAGTTATGCAGACGATTTCCGATTCGGCCTTTTTACAATCGGTCATATTCGTATATCTCCAAATGGAAAAAAATTAGCTGTTTCTAACTCTCGTACAAGGCGGCTATTTTTATTTGATTTTAATGATAAAACAGGTCGGATAAATAATGGTATGAGTCTAAAAACTGATATAGACACATATGGACTCTGTTTCTCTCCGGATAATTCAAAAATATACTCTACTTCTAATGGCATAATCTATCAATATAACATTAGTTCTCCGTTGATTAACGATATCAATAAATCTATATTTACAGTTGAGAGTTCAGGCCCGCAACTCGGGGCATTGCAATTGGGAGCAAATGGAAAAATGTATGTAGCAAGCTCTGATTCGAATTTTCTAAGTGTGATTCATCGGCCAAATGAAGCTGGTATTGAGTGTCGATATGAGGATAATGCTATAAAATTGAATGGTACGACGTTATCGGGATTACCGACACTTCCCGAAAACTACTTTGATGAACCAAAAATATGTTCGGAAATTCCTGATTACAGTGTATGTATTAATGATTCAATTACTCTTAATGATTATACATTTAACAATGTAACAAGTAGGGAATGGAATTTAGGGGATGGTCGTAAAATCTTTAATAAATCGCAGTCGATAAAGGTAGCGTACAGCAAACCGGGTATATACATAGTTACTATAAAAACATTTGGACTCAATGTTATTTCCACAAATCATATAGTGATTTTCGTAAGTGACATACCAATATTAGATGCCGGAAAAGATGCCAAGATTTGTTTGGGTCAAGAAATAATGTGCGGTTCTCAAAATAATAATGCAGAATACATATACAATTGGCAACCACAGAGTGGCGTTGAAAATCCGACATCGCCCTATACGAACATAAAACCTAAAATTACAACACAATATATTCTTACTGCAAGTAATGGTGTATGTACTAAAGCCGATACCATTGTTATCACTGTATTGCCGGTAATAAAACCAAGTATCTCACGTGATACAAACCTGTGCAAAGGTACTTCCGTACAATTACAGGCATCAGGTGGTGATTACTATAAATGGTTTCCCAAAGAAGGACTCAATAATGATGCTATTGCAAACCCTACTGCCACCCCACAAATAACCACACGATATAAAGTCGTAATTTCCAATACAACATGTAGTGATTCCGCATTTGTTACCATAAGAATATTGGAAAATAAAAAAGCGTACGCGGGAGCAGATAAAGAATTATGTCCTGGCAAATCGGTGCAACTCGGTACGATTGAAGAAACATCACTACAATATTCATGGTCGCCGATTGACTATTTGGATAATCCGAAGAGTGCCAGACCAATATGTACAGCGAAAAAGGATATGAAATATATCCTTACTGTAACAAATCCGAGCGGATGCGTAAACAGCGATACCGTAAACATTGTAATAGGTGGTGAGTTAATAGTGGATGCAGGGAACAATATTCATATTTGTAAAGGTGAAAATATACAACTACAGGCAAGCGGATCAGATAGTTATGAATGGAGTCCGAGCGAAGGCTTAAATAAAACGAATATTCCGAACCCAATAGCAAATCCGAATAAAACAACGATGTATTATGTTACGGGCAAAAACGGAAAATGTGAAGGTAGGGATAGTGTACTTATTACGGTAAAAGAAAAACCGGAATTAGCTATTTCGGATGATAAAGAAATCTGTATCGGCGAGAGTGTTCAGTTAAACGTCAGCGGAGCAGATAGTTATGAATGGAGTCCGAGTGAAGGATTAGACAGAGTAAACATCGCAAATCCTGTCGCTAATCCGACAAAAACGACGACATATTATGTAATCGGTAAAAAAGAAAATTGTGAAAGTAGCGATAGTGTGTTAATTACCGTTTATACCAAACCCACATTAACAATCAGTAAAGATACAACTATCTGTTTTGGCAAGAGTGTACAATTATTTGCAAGCGGAGCAGATAGTTATGAATGGAGTCCGACGGATTATTTAGATAATGCTTTTATCGCAAATCCGATAAGCAAACCGGAGAAAAATATTAGCTACACAGTAAAAGGAATAAATGGTATCTGTACAGAGGATAAAGCGGTAGATATTACGGTAAAAACGGATAATATGATAAGGATAGCTCTATCTGTGAATGAGGATATGAAATATGCAGTGGGTTCACGAGTACCGATACGAGTGGTTATTCCTCAAGGAATAGAAAAGGCGGAATTTAGTATTCATTATGATAACTGTTGTGTATTATTCGAACGTATAACAAATGCGGATATTTCTTATACAATACAATCGCAAAATGAAAATAGTATGCGTTTTAGTATTGATAACCCTACAAAAAACGGCGGAATAATAGAGATAGAATATGCGGTAGTCTTACCACCCGACGGACGCATGACGGAGAAATTTACAATAGATGAGATAAATACGGAAGAACCCTGCACAATACTTGAAGGTAGTATAGCAGAAATAGAGTATGACCCAAGTTGTGCATGGCAATTCAGAGGTGTACAGGTCTCAGAAAAATTTGCTATAACTGTACAAGAAGAAAGAGCATTGTTATATACAGGCGTGGGCGGTAAAACAACGCTAAGTATATATGATATGACGGGGCAGGAAATATGGAGAATAAATGATGTGTATCCGGCTTCAACGGAACAATATATATCATTGCCCGAATTATCGGGCGGAGTTTATATACTTCGTACACAAAATTACGATTATAAAAAAGATGTGGTGATTATTAAATAAGTTTCTCTTTTTTCACGCAGGTGCTATTATGAAACATATACTGTTTACTCTATTTATATATTTGATCTTTATTTACAATTTGTTCTCGCAAAATGAAAATAAGAATTGGTTTTTCGGAGAAGAGATTGGCTTGTCATTTAATCAAGGGGCTCCGCAAGTTGTAAATGGCAAAGTATTTGCGCGTGAGGGGTGCTCAGTGATGTCCGACCCTACAACAGGTAAATTGCTTTTTTATACGGATGGTGTTACGGTGTGGAATAAGAATCATGATATTATGATTAATGGAAACGGATTACTAAGTGGCAGCTCTTCAACGCAAGGTTCCGTTATTGTACCTTCGCCTTTTAATAAAAACCGATATTATATTTTTACCGTACCGAATTTGACCAGCTTTGACATGACGGAAGATTTTATGTATTCCATAGTTGATATGTCGAATGGGTTAGGCAGCATTGTGCAAAAGAATGTATTTATAGCCAAAAATATGTCCGAAAAAATAACGGCAACAAAAACATGTTCCGGCAACGGATATTGGATATTGACGCATAATGCGACTATAGGAGAAATATATGCGTATTTATTAAACGAAAACGGTTTTAATACTGAACCGGTTGTATTTACATACGATAATACTAAGAAATTACATGATACAGGGTATATGCGTTTTTCTCCTGATGGTGAGATGTTATGTGTGGCATCCACAATGGATTTGTCCGATGAATCACATCTTGTATTATTTGATTTTGATAATGTTACAGGAAAAATCTCTAATCAAAGGGACCTACATACAGGAGTAAAAGCAAAAGATTTTTACGGTGTTTGTTTTTCGCCGGATTCAAAAATGCTTTATGTCTCCGGCACCTTATTAAAAGGTACTGATCAAACAGGAAAAGGAATTATTCAATTTGATTTGTCAGTAGGTAAAAACTATTCAGCAACCATTTTCATTAGTACTGACTCCGTATATGCTATGCAATTATCGCCCGAAGGAAAAGTGTACGTTGCTGTTAACAATCGAAGATATTTAAACGTTATCAATAATCCGAATAGAAGTGGTACTGCCTGTGACTACAAGACACAAGATGTTCGCTTCGCTCGGCGTTCATTTTACGGATTGCCGAATTTTGTAAATTACAAGGTGGATATTCGTGCCGTTGATACTATAGAAACTTGTGCGAACGAAGATGTGCGAATAGGAGTTGAGCGTCGGACCGGTTATAGTTATCAGTGGATACCACAGACAGGACTCTCTGATGCCTTTAGTCCAAATCCTATATTTCATCATAATGAATCTGTCAGTTATCGTTTGCAGATAATAAAAAATAATATATGTACAACATATCATGATTATTATGTTAAAATCGAACAAACCACGGCAATTGAAGCAAAACCTTCATTTGCACTTTTATGTTCAGGATCGAGTATAAGATTAAATGCCACAGGAGGTACCTCCTATAAATGGACTCCTGTCACCGGGCTTAGTAATCCGTTTAGTGACACACCCATTTGCAATACCTCAAAGGATATTGTTTATACAGTAACAATTACAAACGGCACTTGCGTATATACTAAAAATGTAGAAATAAAAATTGCTCCGCCGCCTAAAGCCGATGCCGGTAATCCGAAATATATTTGCTCGGCTGATAGTGTGCTGATAGGTACGGCTGAAATTGAGGGAGAAACTTATATGTGGACTCCGGCAGAAGGGCTTAGTAACACAACCGTAGCACAGCCGAAAACATTTCCATTAAAAAGTACAATGTATTATCTACAAGTAAATCGTGGTGATAGATGTGTATCATATGATTCCGTTCTTGTAACTATTGGAAAAATCGAGGCGACTATAATAAAAGATACCTCAATGTGCTCTGGTAATACAATACAACTATTTGCAAGTGGTGGTGATTCCTATAAATGGTTTCCTGTTGAGGGATTGAATAATCCGAATATTCCAAACCCGACTGCATCACCCCTTACCTCAACACGATATTCCGTTATTGTTACATCCGGTAACTGTTTTGATACATTATCGGTAAATGTACAGGTAATAGATCCGCCTATTGCAAATGCAGGTATTGATAGAGAATTATGCAAGCATGAATTTGTGAAAATCGGTTCAGAGGGGAATGCACAATTTACATATTCATGGCAGCCGACGGACTATTTGGATGACCCGAAAAGTGCAATGCCTATATGCTATGCTGATAAAGATATTACCTATATACTTACCGTTATCAATTCTAACAACTGCGTAGCATATGATACTGTTCATATAACTGCGGTTCCCGCTATACAGTTGCGTGTTTCCAATGAAACGACAGTATGCCCGGGTGAGGAAGTACAATTATATGCGGAGGGAGCGGAACAGTATGAATGGTTTCCTATTGAGGGCTTAAATAATCCTACCATTCCGAATCCGATTGCAAAACCATTAAAAAGTACAACGTATTATGTAATCGGAAAATCCGGAAAATGCTCGGAGCAAGATAGTGTTACGATAAATGTTCGTGCTCTACAGTTTGTTTCCGTCTCAGGGGATAAGGTTGTTTGCGCAGGTAACACAGTGCCATTGTTTGCTTACGGTGCCGAGAGTTATATATGGTCACCGGTGGAAGGTCTGGATAATCCGAATATTTCCAATCCGATATTCTCCGGCGATAAAACTACACTCTATACTGTTACAGGCAAAAAAGGCAATTGTTTTGATACTAAAACCGTAGAAGTTATGGTTAATAAAAAACCGGAAGTAAATATTTCCGAAAACAGAATAATATGTCTTGGTGATACGGTTCATTTGTACGCAAACGGTGCCGAGAGTTATATGTGGACACCAAGTACATATTTAAATAATCCTTCTATTCAAAATCCTATTTCGCAACCGACAGAGAATATTGTTTATACCGTTCGCGGAATGAATAAAGTTGGTTGTTATGAGGAAAAGGAAGTAAGAGTCACGGTAAGAAATGAACAAGAAAAATTTGTACAAATTATTTTCTCAGATACGATAAAATATACGCCGGGAACACAGTTTCCCGTAACTATACAAATCCCATCGGGTATAGAAAATATAACCATGAGCTTGCTTTATGATCCATGTTGTGTACGGTGCGATAGTGTCTTTTCACCAGATAACGGAATAAAAACGCTTTTACTTACAAATGAGAAACTCCGCTTTAGTGTCTATAATGAGACGACATCAGCAAGGATGGTACGATTACCATGTACTGTATATTTGCCTTTCGATGGAAGGAAAAACGAACAATTTACGATTTCTGATATTATTCATGACGCGCAATGTTTAACAATTAATAGAAGTACTAATTCTTTTGTGTATGATCAGAGTTGTGCATGGAATATACGGGGGGTGCATGGTTCGGAAAAATTCGATATAACAATAAGCGGAGAAAAGGCAATTCTTAATACAGGTTTAGGTGGTAAAACTATACTAAGTATATATGATATGACGGGGCAAGAAGTATGGAAAGCGGAAAATACATACCTGTCCTCCTCAGAAATTGAAATATCATTACCGGAATTATCGGGCGGGGTGTATATACTAAGGGCGGCAAATTATGTGTGGAAAAAAGATGTAATTATGGTGAAAGAATAATAACAAAATAACGATGATAATTATGCGTAGAATCATTTCATATATAGGGATGTTTTTCATAACCCTACCTTTATTTGCACAGATTGAGGCGAATTATTGGTATTTCGGCAAAAATGCGGGACTAAAATTCGAAAAAAAGACTCCTACTATTTTAACGGACGGTAAGCTGAATACAATGGAGGGATGCGCGACTATGTCAGATAGATTGGGTGATTTGTTGTTTTATACTGATGGCATAACTGTATGGAATAGTAAACATGAGATAATGAAAAACGGTACAGGGTTGAAAGGTGGAAAATCATCAACACAAAGTGCATTTATAATTCCGGTGCCGGGTAGTATTAAGGAATATTATTTGTTTACTGCACCGAGCAGAACTGATGATAAAACTGATCCGATTGTACATTACTCAATGATAAGTTTTGCAGATGACCCGGATGGCGAAGTAACAAAGAAGAATGTGATTCTTTGTAAGGAGGTGGGTGAAAAACTGACAGGTACAGTGGAATGTAATGTAGGTGGATTTTGGATTTTAACTCATCACATAAAGAAGGCAATATTTTATGCTTTTCATGTTACGCCAAACGGTTTAAACACTTCGCCTGTTATTAGCAATTTTAACGATGAATATACGAGTTCCGCCGCTGGATATTTGAAATTTTCCACTGATGGGAATAGGATTGCGACAGGTATGGGTGTATTTAGTAGTACCGCACGATTATGTCTTTTCGATTTTGATAAAACAACTGGGAAAGTACATAATAGAAGGATATTGGAGGAAGGTAAAAAGGTTGATGATTTTTACGGTGTTAGTTTTTCGCCCGACAATTCAAAATTATATGCTACAAGTGGTGAGGGGATTCTGCAATACGATGTAACGTCCAGTAATCTTGATACGATTAAAAAGTCAAAATACTTTGTTATGACGGAAAAAGCGGTAGGTGCACTACAAATAACACGATTCAGAGAAATATATTATTCGCCCTTCGAAGGTGCAAGAATTGCTATTATCGGAGATCCGAATAAGTCTGGTTCTTTTTGCTATTATCTACCTGACGGGCCTGAATTTTCTTGTGAATATGGCTTGCCGAATTTTTTGGATTATATGTTCAATACTTCATTTAGTAACGAAACTTCTTGCTTCGATTATATAGGGTTTATTGATACGATAAAGGGCTGCCCGGGTACTTCCTTTACAATTACACATAAAAATTCCAAAAGTGCTTATGATAGAAAGTGGGAAGTGGAAAATGCAAAAATTCTAAACCAACAAGATAGCACCATCCAGTGTATTATAAATGAATTAGGAACATATAAAGTACGACTTATTTACAAATACAAAACATTTACCGATACATTAAATAGTAAAATTATTATTTCATTGCCAATAGCCGAAGCCGGTGAAGACGGATATTATTGCACTGATACCGTTCCTGTAGAACATCACTTTAATGTTGTACCGGTTAAAGGGTATAAGTATCAGTGGATGCCGATTGACGGATTAACCGATCATCAGATAGCAAATCCGAGATTAAGAGTCGGGAAAACGCAACAATATATACTTACCGTTACAAGCGAACAGGGGTGTATTTCTCGGGATACCGTTCTCATCAATTTTAATAAAGCCATACCGCTCAAAGTGGGGGGAAACGTAACAACATGCAGAGGGCATGCCGTACAAATACAAGCAAGTGGTGGAAATGTATATAACTGGTCGCCAAGTACTGGGCTAAGTGATTCGACGGCGGCAAGTCCGTGGGCTTCACCACAGCATACCACCGAATATAAATTAGTAGCATGGACAGGTAATTGTAAGGATTCTGCCATTGTTACCGTTATCGTAAAAGATCCGCCGAAAGTTAGCGCCTCATCAACAACAATTTGTAAAGGTAAGCCGGCACAATTATTTGCTTCGGGCGGTGATACTTATACATGGGTGCCGAGCAACGGATTGAGCAATCCGAAAATACCGAACCCTATTGCCACACCCGATACGACAACGGAATACAAAGTATATGTAACATATGCACATTGTATTGATTCGGCTTCCATTATTATTACAGTAAAAGATGCACCGATAGCCGATGCAGGACATAATAAAAAGGTATGTACGGGTACATCGGTGATTTTGGGTAATAAAGCGCAGATGGATAATATATACTCTTGGTCACCTAAGGAATATTTACAAAATCCCGATAGTGCGGAAACGCTCTGTACGCCATTAAAAAATATGAGATATATACTTACTGTAAGAAATAAAAACGGATGCACTGACTATGATACCGTTATGATAACAGTAGGTACGGAGTTATCCGTTTTTGCGAATGGTGATACGAATATATGTAAGGGTACTCCCGTTCAACTTTCGGCGCATGGCGCTGAAAAATATACATGGTATCCGTCTGAAGGTTTAAACAATACGGAAATTGACAATCCGATAGCCAGGCCGAAAAAAACGACAATGTACTACGTTCGAGGATCGATAGGTGAATGTACCGGAAAGGATAGTGTACTCATAACCGTGTCGGAACATCCTAATTTAACAGTATCGGAAAAGAAAGAATTATGCTTGGGCGAAAGCGTACAATTACAAGCAAACGGAGCAGAACGATATGAATGGTATCCGGCAGAGGGGCTAACGAATACAAACATTGCAAATCCGATAGCTACTCCGCAAAAAACAACTCTCTATTATGTAAAGGGCATAAATAATGTATGTGAAAAAACTGATAGTGTACTTATTACGGTATCAGAGCATCCTATATTAACGGTATCGGATGATAAAGAAATCTGCATAGGCGAAATTGTACAATTAACGGCAAGCGGAGCGGAACGATATGAATGGTCACCGGCAGAAGGGTTGGATAATGCTTTTATTTCCAATCCGAGTACTAAACCATACAATACAACAATGTATTATGTAAAAGGCACAAAAAATAATTGTGAAAGTACAGACAGTATTTTAATTACCGTCTTTACAAAACCTGATCTGACAATAAGTAATGATACGACCATTTGTGAAGGCGAAACCATACAATTAAAGGCACATGGAGCTAATAAGTATGAATGGTTGCCGAAAAATGTATTCGATAATCCGAACAATGCTCATCAGATAGTAACACCTACGGAAACAAGTACTTATACTGTAATCGGTAAAAATAATATATGTACAGATACTGCACAAATGACTGTTACTGTACAAAAACCACAAAAAATATTTTTCCGTATTACAACTCTACCGAATACATTTTTTACTATCGGTTCATTTATACCAATAAGTATTATCATACCTGAAGATATTTCATCAACTTTGTTTTCCTTTTATTATGATGAATGTTGTTTGCACTATACCGATACATTCAGCACCACATTGCAGGGTGTACGTATAATAAATGAACATAATGGAAAACTCACTGTTTCTGCTGATATGCCGAATAAACAGGGCGGTGAAATAACTTTGAAATGTATGCTATTATTGCCTAATGACAGACGCTTAATACAAACGGTATTTTTAGACGATATTATTCTACCCGACAATCTTCATGATAATTGCATACGTTCTGCGAATGATACCCTATCTATTAATTATGATCCCGTTTGCGCTTGGGATGTCCGTGGTGTCCACATTTCGGAAAAATTCGATATTGTAACAAGCGGTGAGCAGGCAATTTTATGGACAGGTTTAGGTGGTAAAACAAGTATAAGCATTTATGATATGACAGGACAGGAAATATGGAAAACGGAAGATACATATCCATCCTCCTCCGAAATTGAAATAATATTACCGGAGTTATCGGGTGGGGTGTATATACTAAGGGCGGCAAATTATGTATGGAAAAAAGATGTGGTGATGGTGAGGTAATAATTTTTAATGCAAATAATGACTATAACAATGAACACAATACAAATTCACATCATAGTTTGCGTCGGTATATTTTATGGAATGTACAATAGCTTCGCCCAAAATATAGGGGGAATAATTAATCATTACACGGAAGTGAAGGATATAGATCCGCGATGTTGGCGAAAGATAATTGTAAAGAGTAGTTCAGGATTTTCGGTAGGAGATAAAGTATTCATCATCCAGATGCAGGGTGTATTGATGGACACGAGTAATACATCATTGTATGGTACAGTAACAAATTATAATAATGTGGGTAATAGCGAATTCGGTAGAATAACCGGAATAGCCCGAGATACGATAAGCTTGTATAGTTCATTGACCCAAAGTTACAGTATGGCGGGCAAGGTACAATTGATACGAGTACCGGAATATGATAATGCAACTATAACAAGTGAGTTGAATTGCAAAGCATGGGATGGTACAACTGGTGGGGTACTGGTACTATATGCCCGTGGAACAGTGACAATGAAGGCAGATATAAATGTAAGCGGAATGGGGTATCGACGTGGGGTAGCTGTAAGTAGTAGTAATTTCCCAAGCTATTATGTATCGGATTATAAAACTCATGGTAATCTGCCGGGTTATTCATCAGCTCGTGGCGAGGGCATAAGCGGACAAGGTGATATGCCGTTTTTAAATGGTCGTGGTTCAGCAGCCAGTGGTGGTGGTGGTGGTGGTAATCATAATACGGGAGGTGCAGGTGGCTCAAATGGCGGGTGTGGGGGTAATGGCAGTTATGGATGGGTAAGCACTAATTATTCGGGAGATAATAAAACAGCACAAAGTTTGGGTGGAAAAACGATCGATTATACTGTTCATCGTACCCTATTAGGTGGTGGTGGCGGAGCGGGTCACTCAAATCAGAATGATTTGGGGCATGGCGGGAATGGAGGAGGTATTGTAATAGTCGTTGCAACCTCACTTATCAATACGGGTTCATACAGTATATCGGCTGATGGATTTGCGGGAAAAGAAAGTATAGTAGATGGCGGTGGTGGTGGAGGTGCAGGCGGAACTATTTATCTTAATATCACAGATAATCCAACCAGCACCCATATTCTATCAGTAAAAGGTGGAAAGGGAGGGGATAATTTATATACGCGGAGCGATCATCCTCCGGGTGGTGGTGGTGGTGGTGGTATAGTCAACTTTGCTGGAGTCCAATTTCCTTCAACCATACAGTTGGAAGGTGGTAAAAGCGGCTTATCAGGTACAACCAGGATTACATACGGTGCAAAAGATGGCTGTATCGGACAGGTATTCGAGAATAGAAAGATTATGGAGAACACGGAAGAGGATTTGTCTGTAAGTACAATAGCGGATACAAGCGTATGTAAAAGTATGCCGGTAGTGCTTTCAAGACAAAAGTACATGCAGGGTCAAACTTACCGTTGGTCGCCTGCAACAAATCTGGATAACATTTTTAGCGCAAACCCAATAGCGACTCCAGAGAAAACAACAACATACTGTGTAGAAGTTACAAAAGACTTTTGTACTATTAGGAAGTGTGTTACTATTACCGTAAAGGAAATTCCTGAGGCAAACGCCGGCCCTGATAAAATATTATGCCCGGGTGAAAAGGTTACAATTGGAACAAATAGTGTTTCTGGTAATACATATTTGTGGTCTCCGCCTTTGTATCTTAATAATCCTAATTTGGCACAGCCCAATTGCACACCTGGAAAAAGTACCAAATATATTCTGACTGTAAGTAATAGAAACGGTTGCAAAACATTCGATACAGTAAATGTCTTCGTAACAAATACTACGAACCTAATTTCAAACAAAGATACTACGGTATGTATTGGAACTCCATTACAATTACTTGCTTCCGGAGCAATAACCTATGAATGGCAACCGCAAACAGGCCTTAATAATGCTACAATATCAAATCCGATAGCAACACCCACAGTTACAACTAAATATTTTGTAACCGGTATTAACGGAAACTGTTCGAGTAGAGATAGTATAACAGTGACTGTGGTTCCAAAACCTGAATTGACATTAACATCTAATCAGATGATATGTGAAGGCCAAAGTATTGAACTAGTTGCTAAAGGAGCCGATACATATATGTGGTCACCAAAAGAAGGGTTGAGTAATCATACTATCGCTAATCCGATTGCCTCACCCAAAAAGACAACCGTATATCATGTAGCCGGAAAAAGTGGAAATTGTATAGTGAACGACAGTATTACTATTGTAGTTAAGGGCAAACCATTACTAATTATAGATGATACAATATCGATTTGTGAAGGGGAAAATGCGGAACTGTCAGTAAAAGGCGCAGATTCATATATCTGGATGCCCAATGCAGGATTAAGCAGTACAACAATTCCTAATCCAATAGCAAGGCCACAGTCGACAACTACTTATTACGTTTCTGGTACTAAGGACGGATGTACTGCAAATGACAGTATCACGGTAGAGGTAAGGGAAAAACCGAAATTAGTAACTGAACAGAATAAGTATATAATTTGTTCAGGTGAAAGTATTCAACTTACACTCGGGATTGCTGATTCATATAGTTGGTTTCCAAGTGATGGATTAAGTAGAACAGATATTCCAAACCCGATAGCGACGCCACTTGCGACAACAAAGTATTATATAAAAGGTGTGAAAAATAATTGCGAAATAACAGATAGCATTTTAATTACAGTGATACAAAAACCGATTTTGACATCGTTGATTAATAGAACGATGTGTGAAGGGGAGAGCGTGCAATTGGAAATTAGCGGTGCTGAAAATTATGAATGGAACCCGTCAGAAGGATTAAACAGAACGGATATATTTAATCCTATAGCGACACCAACCAAGACAACTACATATTATGTAATAGGCAGAAAGGAGCATTGCGAAAGTCGTGATAGTGTACTTATTACAGTAAAAGAAAAACCACAATTGTCTATAAGTAATGACACAACACTTTGTAAAGGAGAATCCGTACAACTGTTTGCTGAAGGTGCCGAAAGCTACGAATGGTCACCCAAAACGTATTTGAATAATCCTTATATCCCTAATCCTATATGTACGCCTAATGAAAATATTATATACAGTGTAAAGGGAATAATTAGTGATTGTTATGTAGAAAAGTCAATAACAATAAACACAAAAGAAAGAATACCTTTGCCCTTTATAATATCGGGTTCCGATACAGCTAAATATAACCCCGGAAGCGAGGTGCTCTTAACCGTTACATTACCTTCAGGAATAGATAGTGCTAAATTCACAATACAATACGATAACTGCTGCGTTAGCTTTATAGGAATAGATACATCAGTAATACAAAATTTAACTGTTTCAAGTACTAACGATTCCGTTACAGTTATTGTGAGAATTCCCGATAAATCAGGTGGAAAAGTACTTCCACGTTTTAAAGTTACTTTACCGCCCGACGGGCGATTAAAAGAAAATTTCAAAATAACCAATATTGTTTATACCTTACCGTGTTCAGTAGCGGAAAGTATTAATGCGGAAATTAACTATAATCCGACTTGTGCTTGGGATATAAGGGGCGTATTTGGTTCTGAAAAATTCGATATTGTAACAAGCGGTGAGCAGGCAATTTTATGGACAGGTTTAGGTGGTAAAACAAGTATAAGCATTTATGATATGACAGGACAAGCAGTATGGAAAACGGAAAATACATACCCATCCTCCTCCGAAATTGAAATATCATTACCGGAGTTATCGGGTGGGGTGTATATACTAAGGGCGGCAAATTATGTATGGAAAAAAGATGTGGTGATGGTGAGATGATAGATAAAGTCTATGTATTATAGGGAGCGAAGGAATACTGCAGATTGGCGGAGCAATATCCGTATATATAGTTATTCAGAACCTGGTCACGTTATAATAATCCTCAAATTATTACAATACTTATGCCGCCCGAACAGGCGCATTAACCCCCATACACAACCGATAAGACAAATACGTCTATATATCCGAACATAATAACGGATATAGAATGGAAACCACATTACCCAAATCTTTTTACAATCTCATACAAAGTCACGATAAACCCTTGCTTGTGGATTTTTGGGCGGAATGGTGCGGACCCTGCCACGCCATAGCACCCACTATCAAACAGATTGCAAAGGATTTTTCCGGACGGCTGACGGTTATCAAAGTAAACATTGATGAGAA
>JALHLL010000062.1 GCA_022844575.1 bacterium | reverse complement strand
GCATAATACTCTAAGATTCGGAACGCTTCCAAAGCGGAAGGAATATCACCTTTTGTGTACTGATACGGTTCCCATTGATTTATATTGATGTGTGTTTGAAGCAATGTTGCATTATTACTCTTTAGTAATCTGACTCCCAGCCAAAACAATGATTCTATTGTACGCATCGATGTCGTACCGACACTTACAATTTTCCTTTGTTCCTGTAATGATTGCCTCAATTTACTAATAGTTCTTGTAGTAATTTCAAAACGTTCATTGTGCATTGTAAAGTTATCGAGCGTTTCGCTTGTTATCGGCTTAAATGTACCCAAACCTACATGTAATGTTATATCTGCTATGGCACAATAGTGTTCCCGTAAACCATCAAAAACCTTTTCCGTAAAATGCAAGCCGGCTGTTGGCGCGGCAACGGAGCCCTCATACGCGGCATAAACCGTCTGATAGCGTTCCTTATCTTCCTCTACAGCTTCACGGTGCATATACGGAGGTAGAGGCGTTGTACCACACATATCTAAAAAATGAGCAAAAACAGTATTATGCGGTTTCCAAAAAAACTGCACTAATCCCTCACTTCCGTTTTTTCTTACTACAACGGCACTCGCCTCACAATGTTCATTGTTGCAAGTTAGCGTCATCCCCTCTTTGATATTTTTGCCACCAATCATACAAAACCAGATACTTGTTTCTCTGCGTAACATTTCATCTTGCGGAGCAGTGTCCAATGGGTTAAGAAGTAATAGCTCAACCAAACCTCCCGTATCTTTGCGAAAAATCAGACGAGCCGTGATTACTTTCGTATCATTGCGAATCAATAAACTTTTTTCAGGCAGATATTCCGGTAAACGATAAAAATTACTATGTGTTATCGTAAGTTTTCGGGGATTCGCTATTAATAATTTGCTTCCGTCTCTTCGATCGAGCGGGTACTTGGCAATTCGATCATTGGGTAATGCATAACGATATGAATGTGTATCAACTGACGGAATATGAATATTCTTCATTGAGAATTGTTTATATTTTTCTTATGTTAACGTGCTATTGTGAAAGATACACCTCGTATCATCACACCTATTTATACCGCAAAATTGCTGTAATTTTTAACTATAAACGGCATATGTGCAACTTTATACCGTTAATCAGCGTACAAAACTCAAGAATTTTCAAATCATTTTTAAGGAGACCATACCATGAGTGAGACTTCAATACCGAATGTTCCCCCAATTCCCCCACCACCGCCACCTTATTATATGCCGCCGCAACGAAAGAAAACTCGTTGGTGGATACCGGTACTTATTATCGGAGGTGTGTTTCTTTTTATAATTGTAGCTATAGTCGGTATGATTGCCTTTGTCGGTTCGGCTGTAACGAGCGGACTTGAGGAAGAGGAAGTGTCGGTAAAAACGAACTCCGTACTATACATTAACTTTAAGAATGTATTGCAAGAGTATGATAAAGGTGAGGGCTTCTCATTTTCGTCATCGGGTGACAATACTCTATCGTTTCTCGATGCTCTTAGCGCAATCAAACGTGCGAAAGATGATGATAATATAAAAGGTATTTATTATGTGGCATCGGGCAAATTACCGGGCATGGCTAAGATGCAGGAACTTCAGGAAGCCCTGACCGAGTTTAAGAAATCGGGTAAGTTTATGTATTCTTATATCGAATCCGGTAATAAAAGCGACTACTTTATGGCATTACCCTCCGATTCGATATTTATGCCACGCGAAGGATTCATAGAAGCACAAGCAATGGGGGCATCGGTTATGTTTTACAAAAACATGTTCGATAAAATCGGAGTTGATGTACATGTACAGCAATTCGAGGAGTATAAATCGTTTGGTGAACCCTTTTCAAGACAAAACTTCTCCGAACCTGCAAAAGAGGAATTACGTACCCTTATTAAACAACGATATGATTTCTTTGTAGAAACAGTTGCTAAATACAGAAGTATTGAAGCTCAGCAAATACGTGAAAGACTAAACGAAGGTATTTACAGAGCGGATTCATTATTACACTACCGTTGGATTGTCGGTCTTGCTACGGATACTGAGGTTAGAACTATGTTAAAAGCAAAATTAGGTATAAAGGAATCCGATGATGATGACGATTCCGACAAAAAGAAAAGTAAAAAGGATAAACTTGAATTGATTTCATTGAAAACGTATGCTCATGCCGAATCAAGCGGTTCATCACCGGCTGAGATTGATGAGAATAAAGAGATTGCTATTATTTACGGTGTCGGTGGAATCAGAACAGGTAAAACAAATTCAAGCCCATTCGGTGGTGATGAAATGGAAATTGCATCAACTTCATTTATTGAGGACATACGCAAGGCACGTGAAGATGACGATATCGAAGCTATCATTATAAGAATTGACAGTCCGGGTGGTTCTGCTTTAGCATCGGATATGATTTGGGAAGAAATTCAGAAAACTAAAAAAGTAAAACCTGTCTATGCCTCCATGAGTGATGTAGCAGCTTCGGGCGGTTATTATATTCCAATGGCATGCGATACGATTATTGCACACCCCCATACAATTACAGGTTCTATCGGTGTTATTTCCGTTATTCCGAATTTTTCCGGTACGATAAATAAAGTCGGTATTACTGTTGATACGATTAACATGGGTAAATCATCCCAATTCCTTAATCCTTTATTTGCATACTCCGATGCAGACAAAGCACGTTTACGCGGTTTAATGGAGCCCATATATTTAAACTTTGTAACGAAAGCGGCACAGTCTCGGAAAAAAACTTTTGAAGAAATGCGTAGTCTTGCAAAAGGACGGGTTTGGACAGGAACTGATGCACAAAAGAACGGTTTGGTTGATGTACTCGGTGGTTTCCAAACGGCTATTGATATTGCAAAAAAGCGAATTGGCCTTGAAAAGGGTAAAAAAGTACGTTTAAGTATTTACCCCAAACAAAAAGATAAATTCGTCGAGTTACTTGAATCATTCGGTATCGGTAAAAAAGACGATGAGGACGCGAAGATAAATGAACAATTTCGCTCATTTCTGGGTAATGCTGTGTTAGAAACCATCAGTGAAAAAGGTGCATTACCTGAACCGATAAAAAAACAGTTTATTGAAGCACTCAATGCTACAAGAATAGGCATGAAAGAAAAAGCACAAACAACATTGCCATATTCATTACAATTTAATTGATAGAGTAACAAACTCTTACAAAAAGCCGTCGGAAAAAATCCGACGGCTTTTTTATTTATAAGAAGACCTTTGCCTATTATTTTTTTAAAATGTCTGTCTATTGTATCAACTCTGCTACCGGTTTTGCTTCATTATTTACAATTCCGTGATACAGCAAATATTCATTCATGAGATTGCCCATATATTTTGCAAGAACTCCTTTTTCCGTAGAAAGTAGATCAACTACAATCAAGCCGTCACAACAATTATTAAATTCTTTATCAATCGAAAAAGCAGCAATTCTACCACCCAATTTCAAATAATGCCTGATTAAGGTCGGTACACCTTTTCCATCAGATTCGATATCGGAAACAATGTCATTCAACTCATCAATAGATCGTATATCACAGCTTTTAACAACCTTTTTATTTTTTGCAATAATATTTGTTAACTCACCCTCATCCTTAGGTTGTACAATATCCCCATATTTAGCATTACCATAATGCTTTTGCAAAGTCTCTACCATTAACGATAATGATAAACTCGAAAATTGGCCGCTAATGCTAACAGGTCCAAAAAGGTAATGATAATGAGGATTTTGTGCAATAAAAGCAGCAATACCTTTCCATAACAGAAGCATTGGTAAATACGACCTCTGATATTCGGGGTGAACAAACGATCTTCCCATTTCCAGAGAATTAGGTATATAAGAGAGAAAATCCTTATCATACTGAAACAAACAAGATGAGTATAATCCCCTAATACCTTGTTTCTTCATAATTTCATCTACACGACCTATTCTGTAAGCACCTACAATTTCTTGTTTTTCTTTATTCCATACAAATAAGTGTGTGTAATAAGTATCGTATATATCAATATCATTTTTTTGCCCTGTTCCCTCACCTGCTAATCGAAAACTTATTTCTCTCAAACGACCTATTTCGAGCATAATATTAGGAATTTCATCGGAAATTGCATAATAAATTTCGTAATCCCCTTGCATACATAAAGATTTATGAGGGATTGACTTTATTTCCATACTTAAAACACATTTATCAATGGCTTCGGCTATTTCGGCTCCTGAGGATAAACGATATTCCGTTTCAGACATATCTTCACATTTTTTATGCGCCAAAATGTAGGTACGATATCGGAAAAGTGATGTTAACTCCTCAATACTTCTTTTTGCAAATGTTTGTGTTTGTATTCCTCTTCCAAATGTAACATGTACTTCATAGTTTTTTCTTTTAAGAAATTCATTTACCAGCATTGCAGTTCTTAATCGGGAATGCACAATACCTGCTGCATAAAACAAGGTTGAATTATTACCATGTATAAATGCAGGTATTACGGTTGCTTTTGTCTTTACGGCAAGTTTTGTAACGGAAGTACTCCATTCCTTATCGGTAATGCTCATTGTTTTTAAGGATAAAGAAGAAACCTCACCGGCAGGAAAAACAAGTAACATTCCCCCACTGTTTAGCCCCTGTAAAGATTGTTTCATGCTTTTGGCATTAGCTAAACGCGAACTTGAACCACCAAATGGGTTAACAAAGTACATTGACTCATGAAACTCCGGTATCATTGATAATAATCCGTTTGCCATTATTTTTACATCATCTCTTAAGGACAATAATACATGAGCCATAGCAATACCTTCCACACAACCGAAAGGATGATTTGCAACTACGATACATGCTCCTTTTCGTGGTATTCGTAATAATTCCCTTCGATTTGTTTGGATATGCACACCCATTGCCGTAAGAATTTTTTCATAAAAATTCTCTCCGCATTTACTGTCTTGTGCAGCATGATATATCTTTCTCAACCCGTCAACACCGGTAATTTTTTCGAGCGGGTAACGAATGAATGAAGGTACGGGCAATGCAAACGATTGGTTATGTTCCATAGTTTCTCACTATTAAGTTTCGCAAAGATCGTTTACAAAGATTTCCTTACTATTATGGTAATTATACGTTAATGTTAAAAACACATTATGCGTGATTATTTTTGTATTTCCTCATCTTTTGAGTATGTTTGTATAAATATTTCAAGATAAAAAATGAATTTTTGTTCCCAACAATATACTTCTATCCAAATGCGAATGGCAGGCGCGATGATGTGCATGTGCATGATGTATTATATTATTTCGGGAACGGATTAATCAAGCTAACAAAGAAATTTTTCAATATGTTAAGCCGTTCTTTCACAAAGAACGGCTTTTTTTTTGCGGAGAGATGTTTATGCTTATTACAGTAAAAAGAGAAAGTGAACCGTTTCACTTTGTTGCCCTCAATGAAGAAGGGCAAAGTATAGTAATGGATGGTGTAAAAACCGATGCTAAGGGAATGAGACCTATGCAATTATTACTCGCCGCTTTGGGTGGGTGTTCGGGCATTGATGTAGTTTCTATTCTTGAAAAACAGCATCTTGCCGTCAACTCGCTTACAATAACGCTGAACGGTACCCGCGAACCGGATGTAGTCCCCTCTCTTTTTAAGGAAATACTGATAACATTTATTGTTGAGGGTGATATTCATCCCGAGAAAGTATTAAGAGCAGTACAACTTTCGCTTGAAAAATATTGCTCTGTTGCAAAAACTCTTGAGCCGACTGCTTTAATATGGTCAGAAATAATACTTAATGGAAAAAACATAACACAAGGTGAAATTGGTAATGAAGTATAACAATAATGAAACGATAGCAATACGAACCCAAACAAAACTGACAAATCATAAAGAACATAGTACCCCTTTGTTCTTGACCTCAAGTTTTGTTTTTGATGATGCAGAAAACATGCAGGCACTTTTTGCCGACGAAATTGAAGGAAATATTTATAGTCGCTTTTCAAATCCGAACTGTCTGGAATTTGTTGATAAATTATGTTTGTTGGAGAAAGTTGAAGATGGTATTGCGACAGGAACCGGTATGGCAGCCGTTTTTGCATCATTTATGGGATTATTAAATTCAGGTGATCATATTCTATCAACATCCGGTGTATTCGGTTCGACTCATACCCTTTTTACAAAAGTTTTTCCACGATGGGGAATTACCCACACTTATACGAATAGCCATAATCCTGAAGAATGGAAACAATATATTCGACCCGAAACAAAAATATTTTATTGTGAAACACCATCAAATCCGGGTTTGGAAATTATTGATTTGTTGGAAGTGGGAAACTTCTGTCGTGAACATAATATTATTTTTTTGGTAGATAATTGTTTTGCAACACCTTATCTTCAAAACCCAGCCGATTTCGGTGCCGATATTATTATTCATTCCGCTACAAAATATATTGACGGACAAGGCAGAACATTAGGAGGAGCCATTTTAGGTAAAAAGAAATTTATTGATCAGATTCGTTTTTTTGCACGACATTCCGGTCCGTCACTATCCCCTTTTAATGCTTGGCTTCTTTCTAAAAGTTTGGAAACACTTGCTGTACGTATGGAAAGGCATTGTGATAATGCCGAAAGAGTGGTCTCGTTTTTGGAACAACATCCCTTATGCGAAAAAGTTATTTATCCTTTTTCGGATTATCATCCTCATGTAGAAATTGCTCGAAAACAAATGAAACGCGGGGGCGGAATTGTGACTTTTATTATGAAAGGTGGTATTGAAAATGGTCGTAAGTTTATTAACTCATTGCAAATGTGTTCCTTAACCGCAAATTTGGGGGATACACGTACAATTATTACGCATCCTGCATCAACCACACATTCTAAGTTGACGGAGGATGAAAGACTTAATGTAGGCATTTATCCCGGCTTAATTCGCATATCCGTCGGCTTGGAACATTATCAAGATATTATCGGGGATATTTCAAATGCTCTGGAGAAATGTCAATGAAAATACCCGATGATTCATCATCCTTGAATTTGGATTATCCTTTTTTTCTTGAAAGTGGCGAAGAATTACACAATGTTACTATTGTATATAACACGTACGGAACCATAAATGATGATTGTTCTAATGTTGTTTGGGTCTGTCATGCACTTACCGCTAATTCCGATGTTGCTGATTGGTGGAGCGGAATAATAGGAAAAGGAAAATTGTTCGACCCCGATAAATTCTTTATTATATGTGCAAATATTCTCGGTTCATGTTATGGCAGTACAGGGGCATTCTCTAACAATCCTGTTACGAAAAAAAAGTACGGAAAAGATTTTCCATTATTGACAGTACGTGATTTGGTACAAGCTCATATAGCATTACGAAAACATCTCAACATTTCTTCCATTAAAGTTCTGATAGGCGGATCATTGGGCGGACAACAATGTTTGGAATGGGCAATCACTGAACCGGATATTATCAAATATCTTATACCCATTGCCACGAATGCTTATCACTCGCCTTGGGGAATTGCATGGAATACGGCTCAGAGAATGGCTCTTGAATCAGATAGCCATTTTTACTCCAACGGTGAGCAAAGTGTAGAGAAAGGACTTAAAACAGCCCGTGCGATTGCTATGCTTTCATATAGAAGTTATCACACTTACTATGAAACTCAAAAAGATGACAACAATAAGCTTACAGATTTCAAAGCGGATTCTTATCAGCGATATCAAGGCGAAAAATTAGTGCGTCGCTTCGATGCCTACTCATATTATACATTAACGAAGGTTATGGATTCGCACAATATAGGGCGTGGGCGTGGCTCGGCAGAAAGTGTTTTACAATCTATTAAGGCAAAAGCGTGTATTATAGGAATCCAATCCGATATTCTTTTCCCTCTTACAGAGCAACAATATTTGGCAAAAGAAATTCCAAATGCTGAATTTCATGAAATAATCTCATTTTATGGTCATGACGGCTTTTTACTTGAATTTGAACAAATCACCACAATAATCTCAAAATTTCTTAACTCTTAAATAACGACAATGAATAAAAGATTAAAAATCGGCGTATTCGGTTTCGGATGCGTAGGGCAAGGACTATATGAAGTCCTGCACAGAACTAGGGGAATTAAGGCGGATATCGCTAAAATTTGCGTAAAAGATAGGAATAAAAAACGCTCCATACCCTTAGAGAACTTTACTTTTGAAAAAGATGATATTATAAATAACCCCGAAATAGATTTGGTTGTCGAGTTAATTGACAATGCGGATGAGGCGTTCGAAATAGTATCATCAGCCATGAAAAAAGGCAAGTCCGTTGTAACTGCGAATAAAAAAATGGTTGCCGAACATTTTAATGAACTCTTAACATTACAAAAAGAGCATAATGTTTCATTCTTATATGAGGCATCCTGTTGTGCAAGTATTCCTATTATAAGAAATCTGGAAGAATATTATGACAATGATTTGTTAACTGCAGTAGAGGGTATAATTAATGGCACGACAAATTATATACTCACGAATATGTGTAAATATCAAATACCCTATTCCGAAGCCCTGGCAAAGGCGCAGGAATTAGGATTTGCCGAAAGTAATCCCTATTTGGACGTTGAGGCGTTCGATGCAAAATTCAAAGTAAGTATCATTACAGCCCATGCTTTCGGTGTATTCATCAAACCCGATGAGATTTTCAATTATGGAATATCAAGTATCTCGTCGTATGATATTTCATATGCGCGGGAAAAGAATATGGATATTAAATTGGTTGCACGCAGCAAACGTAACAACGATTCTTTGGGGGTGTGGGTAATGCCTCAGTTCGTTCCTTCAGCTAGTAAATTATATCAGGTTTTGAATGAGTATAACGGTGTATTGGTAGAAGGTGTCTTTTCAGACAAACAATTCTTTTTAGGTAAAGGTGCGGGCGCGTATCCGACAGGTTCTGCCGTGCTTTCCGATATATCCGCTGTAACTTACAATTATCAATATGAATACAAGAAATTCGGTCAAGAATCGAGACCGGAATTTACGAACGATCTTGAAGTTGAGATATACTATAGCTATCGCACACCGGATGAGTTATCAAAACTACCCTTTTCATCCGTTCATGAGCAATATACAGGCAGGGAATACTGTTATGCAATCGGTACAACAACGATTGAACAATTAAGAAAGGTAAAAGATAGTATCCCGACAGATTGTTTCATTTGCTTAATGCCTGAAAAATCATTCTAAACAATAAAAGCCCGTCATAAATTATGACGGGCTTTTATTATATCAAATATCCTCGTCAATAAAATCTTCATCGTCATCTTCAACTACGTCGTCAAAGAACTCCTCACTTAGGAAATCATCATCAATTTCCTCATCATCTCCAAATTCATCATCAAACTCATCTTCCTCATCTATTCCGTACTCTTCCTTATAATCCATGTCATTGTCATCGTCCGCATCATCTTCGTCCTCATCATCGGCAATATCCTCATCGTCATCATCGGCAAACGAGGTATAACCATTTTTACTACTCCGTGATTCTTGTACCAAAGGCAATATGTTATCGTACCAAACAGAAGTTTGAGTATCAACCATGTCGCAACTATACATAGAAAGAACTCCTGCATAAAAGCCCACATTTCGTCGGGGAAACGCCTCTTTCATCGGATATGAGGTAACCGTACACAATATTAACCGCAAAAATGCAGTTTTTCGGCATTCTGTTGAACGAATTTCTTACAGAACCCTAATTTTGTATGCAAAAAGGAGGTATATGCAGCAAATAAATGAGCAACAACAACTGCCGCGTAAATTAGGTCTCATGCAATCGGTTGCAATTAATATGATAGACATGGTCGGCATCGGACCATTTATCGTATTATCGTCAGTAATAGGTTACATGAACGGACCTCAAGCTCTGATAGCATGGATAGCCGGTGCCGTGTTATCATTACTTGATGCCTGTGTTTGGTCGGAACTTGGGGCTGCAATGCCTAAAGCCGGCGGTAGTTATGTATTTCTGCAAAAACTGTACGGAAATAAGGGGTGGGGCAAGTTAATGTCCTTTCTGTTTATTTGGCAAACAATTATTCAGGCACCTCTGGTTGTTGCTTCAGGTTCAATCGGTTTTTCCGAATATGCAAGCTATATTCGACCAATGGAAGTGTGGCAACAAAAAGTGTTGTCAGGTGCAGTAGTTATTTTACTCATAGCATTACTCTATCGCAGAATTGAAAGTATCGGGAAAATTTCGGTTGTATTATGGGTTTGTGTTATCGGTACAATCCTTTGGCTTATAACAAGCGGAATGCTTCATTTTGATTCGTCACTCGCTTTTGCTTTACCTGAAAATTCTCTCAACATTACCGAAACTGTTTTTTGGGCAGGTCTCGGTATGGCTTCCGTAAAAACTATGTACAGCTATCTGGGGTATTATAATGTATGCCACTTAGGTGCTGAAATTATTAAACCTGAAAAGAATATACCTCGAAGTATGTTTCTATCGATTATCGGCATTGCAGTTCTCTATTGTATGATGCACATAAGCGTAGTTGGGGTGATTCCATGGATGGAAGCAAAAGATTCGAAGTTTGTGGTAAGTCTGTTTTTTGAGAGAATATATGGGCAAGAAATAGCACAATTTGCGACAGCTCTTATACTCATCATAGCATTTGCATCACTTTTCGCCGTTTTATTAGGGTATTCCCGAATACCGTATGCTGCTGCTAAGGACGGCAACTTCTTTTCCATATTCGGTCATTTACATCCTAAAAAACAATTCCCGAACTTTTCCCTATTATTTATCGGAATACTCGGTTTTGTGTTTAGTTTGTTATTCAAAATGAAGGATGTAATCACTGCGATTCTTGCAATGAGAATTCTTGTGCAATTCATCGGACAAGCCATTGGTTTAATTCTATGGAGTGAGCAAAACAATAGGAAGGCATTACCGTGGAAAATGTACTTCTATCCTATTCCGATCATTCTTGCCATAATAGCATGGCTTGGAATTTTTGTTTCGACAGGCTTACAGTTTATGATAGGCGGACTGATAGCAATCGGTGCAGGAGTTTTTGTTTTTGCACTTTTTATTGCCCCACATGAGTCAAAAAATGATAACCTTTAACAAATCACTATCTATGAAAAAGTATTCTGTTTTCTTCTTCTTTATTCTTTCGGTTTCTTTATTCTCACAACAGCCAAAAAAAATTCTGCTTGTTAATGCGCACCCGGATGACGAATCGGGATGTGCAGCGACGGTGTATAAAGTAACAAAAGAATTGAATGGTACAGTAGATTTGGCAGTAATAACCAATGGTGAAGCCGGCTTTAAATATTCAACTCTTGCAGAATCCATTTACGGATTGGAACTAACTGATGAAAAAGTGGGAAGAGAATTCTTACCGACAATAAGGAAAAAGGAGTTAATGTCCGGTGGTTCATGGGTTGGGATTCGTAACTATTTCTTTTTCGATCAACTTGATACCAAATACACACTTGATGCAGATACGGTACTACGTTTAGTTTGGGATACTAGTTACATAATCGGCAGGCTACGGACGCTCATACTAAAAGAAAAATATGACTATATATTCTGTTTACTACCTACAAAGGAAACGCATGGTCACCATAAGGCAGCTACAATTCTTGCACTGGAAACAATAAAACGTTTAGGAACAAAAGTACGTCCGGTGATACTTGGTGTATCCGGCGGTAAAATAACCGATACAAGTAGAAATACCTTCACTGGATTAAAAGAATACCCCGTTACCGAGTTAGGACAAGACTCCCCTGTTTTTACATTCGATAGAACAACCAAGTTCGGACATAAAGATAATCTGAACTATAAAATAGTAGTCAACTGGCTTATAGCGGAACATAAGTCGCAGGGTACTATGCAAACATATATGGGACAAGGCGATTTAGAGAAATTTCATTTCTTCTCTATCAATCCTAAAGAAAAACTGCAAGAAACCGAACTTTTTTTCCAATCACTTCGGCAATCAACATTTAAAAGAAAGACTTATTGAAATATTAGGTTAATTCCATGCTTTTAGTTTTTCTCTTTGCCGCATTTTTCCATTGCAAACCGGCAAGAGGTGCATATTCAATTTTACCACCAACTCTTTTACCATGTATGCGCTGTAAAGTCACTTTCTTTTTCTCAAATCGTTTATAAATCAAATCGCTTCCGAGATTAATTTGTGTTGAAAGCAGCATTTCCCACCAGTGTTCGAAAGGTATTATTTCCATATCGAAATTTAGATCTATTGTCCGAACGGAGTTGCTCATTTTCTTTTGCCACTTTCTTGTTAATGTACGTGTTTTGTGTGCATCAAGTCCGGCTTCTACAAATTGATGAATCATATTGATTAAACAGCCAGTTCTATAACCCGGCTGATTACGATTCATTCTTCGTCTGCAGAATGTTTGTAATGAGTCTTCGCATATAATAGCGTTTTCAATATCGTTTTCGGTTAAACAATATAACATCAATGCCAAACTGACCGGAGCTAAGTATCCTTTATCGTCTTTGCACAAGGTCGGCAGATATTGAACGAACTCCCTTAACAATATCGGCGATTTCTTTTTCCTTAAGCGTGATGGATACAATGTAACTGTCAATTCCGGTAATTCTTCATCTAAGAAATATGTTTTGAAATATTCCTTTTTAGCAATAAAAAACCGCAGATAAAATTCAAAGAGAAGAAATTTTTCTTTAAGTGGTTTGGGCTGCAAATCAAATCGTTCATGACTAACGGTTTCATTAAACACTTTCACTGCATCAACATACTTTTGTGCTCTTATTAAACATTGAAACTCTGTTTGCTTCAAATAGAACCAGTTTGCAGCACCAGTTTTATAAACAGTGTTAGCTCTGACTATTAATTTTATAAGATTATCATACTGCCCTTTGCATGTATATGCGGCCATTTGTGATAGTATGAAAACACCGTAATTATGTCTAGAGAAATAAAGCGGATTCGGCTCGAAATATTGAATAGCTTCATTACAAACTTCGATAGTTCTATCATAATTATATTGAGCTTCGGCAGACATCATTTGCAAGAAATAACTGTATCTCGCCAAATCGGGTGTCTTATACAATTCAAAGTACTGCTTTGTAATATCAGCGTACTTAATCAGCCGCTCCTTCTCAGTGTCACTCAAGAAAATTTTTGCGCTTCCCAATAGGTTGAACTCCTGAAAGAAGATAAAAGCTTCTTGTTCGGCAAACCAAACCTTCCTTGAATACTCTTCCCTCTTTTTCAGCTCATAAAATTTATGTAACTGGGCATTAAGAGCATAATAATTGAGTAAAGTTATACTTGAGTGTAACTTAAATTGTACAAATGAATACTTATCTGCTAAAGCGTATAGTCTTTTTGCCAATACCACCCCTACGGATGTTGAGTAAAGTCCCGTAAGTACATTCATCTGATAATATAATTTCAGACATTGGTAATGGGCAAGATTTCTCTTTGAAATATTCCTTGATTGAAAGTCGATATGAAATGTGGCATCTAAGATTCTGTTTTGTAAACGTGTCTTCAGTACACGATACTTAGAATCAAACTTTTCCCATCCTGTACCATAAACATCGGCTGCACATTGTGCATCGGAATCGGATCCCCTGAGCAGACTTGAGTAAAGTCTCGATAGTTTATTATCCTCCTTATTCAACAACTGTACGAAGTTTCTGTTCGACGTTAAGCGTCTTGATGTAACAAATCGCACAAGTCTTTGCAAAAACTTCATTAGATAATCCTCCTATCAATTGAGTAAAAAAAATACAAAGTCTTCAATTACAGAAGCATGTAACTACATTATAATCAACTGTTAAACCAACCTTGACCCCATTTCTACCTTCGATAAAACCAGCATACACACACAAATCAGGATGACATTTGTATGGCAAAAATACATCTTTTTCCTAACGTAGCACATGTAACATTTGCATACATATTGTACATTTTTATAGAAGATTCCTTCCATAGATTGCATTCAACAAATTGATTCATTCATTATTACTATTTCTATAAGGCTCACTCATATGGAATTACTCATTGCAATCTTGCTATGGCTAGGCTTAATCCAGCCCGGATCCTACACTCAATGTCAAATTGATGCTCGTATCTGTGCTTCAACCGCGCAAATACAAACAGTTCAATCCGACCCTGTTTTGCTACAATCGGCCCAAGCAACCAATACAAGCGTAATTACAGTCCATGATCCATTAGAAATTGAGGAATAAGTTTTTCACCATAATTTATATAACCATCATGAAAACTGTTTTTCTTAACCTACTCGGTTTTATTGTCATCGGCATTATAAGCATGTCTTGTTCCAGTGACTTACCAACTGCGCAAAACTCTCAGAGTACTTCGCAGATTACCTCAAAAACATCAAAGTCGCAGATAATTGTAATCGCGATAATCAGTATGTCAACAACACAACAACCAAACGACAAATTGGTCGGTTTTGATGTTTACAATAATACAACTGGAAGTTTTATCGGGCATTGCACCGGAACGGATTTCGAAGCTGAATTTAGTTCCGTACCGACTTCGGTGAGGGTGCAGAAAGGGAGTTTAATCGGAACGGGTACAATTACCTCATCCGGTGTTTATACTATCTATGCACCGAATGAACCACAATAATTTAAGTATGAACTCTACCCTCGTCAATAATATATATACTCAGTGGAAATTCCGAGCCCCTGAACATACGAGTGTTTCGTATGAAGAAAGCGAGTGGATACACTCTAACAGTTATCACATTTCCGATGGACGTAGCGGGGTTTTTGTTTTTGCAGATGATGATGAATACATTATTCATTTCAGTGCTACAACAATAGAAAAAACAACTCATGGTACAGACTCTGCTTTTTTAGCCGAAAAAACTCGCGGAGCAACGCAGCTAAAGGTGTTTTATACTGCGAATGATGAAGATGCGCGTGTATTGGTGCGTGACTTTATAAATGCTATAACAAATTAAGCATTCAGATTACCATCACTTTGTATTGGATATGTTTCAATACTCTCCAACTCGAACGATGAATCCACTGCATCGTTCGAGTTTTTTGAATAAATAAAATCTTTGCAATCTACTTCTGTATATCACT
>JALHLL010000061.1:14298-15344 GCA_022844575.1 bacterium | reverse complement strand
AAGTGATTCAAGTAATTGCTGCAAATCCCCACGATAACTATGCTCGCGGCTAATACCGGTTTTGAAACGTGTATTTAGTTTTTCTATATATTGACTCGGATTCATTTGCATAACAAAGGTTGTGTAATGTACTACCTAAATATATTCATAATACAAACATAGCATTTTAAGTTAATACCTCAAGGATACTAATTTGGCGGTAACTCCATTTTAAGCACTAAACAAAAAAGCCGAATAAAAATTCGGCTTTTTTGTTAATAATTCGATGTATTGATTTTACCACTTTAACAGATTTACCTCATCAACATATACCGTTTGTTTATTACGGAATAAAGCCAATACAATAGCCAGCCCTACAGCCGCTTCGGCTGCAGCAACAGCCATTACAAAAAATACGAATATCTGTCCCGCACTATCGCCCATAAACTGACTGAAACTAACTAAGGTTAGGTTTACGGCATTAAGCATCATTTCGATAGCCATAAATATTACTATGGCATTTCTCCGTACAACCACACCAATTGCACCAAGTGTGAACATTATGCCCGACACTATCAAATAATATTCTAAAGGTATATGCTCCGGCATCCCGACTACTCCGTATTTTATGTTGTTGTAATTTCTTTTCGTACATAGCCATTGTGCGCCATATTCACGCCCATTGGCATAAAACTTTCATTATCCGGCAAAGTCCATGTTCCCAAACCATCCACATAACGATTGAACATACAAAATGCCGCCGCAATAAGTACCGTATCGTGAATATCGCGGTCAGTTGCACCATTTTCTTTAGCCGCTTGTACATCCTCCGTTAATACATATTTGCCGCCTTTTTGCACTTTGTGGGCAATATTGAGCAAAGCACGCATTTTATCGGAAAGAGGCATTTGTACTATATCATTTTTAATATCATCAATCAATTCAACTCCCATACCCAAGTGTGCTGCTGCTGCCGCACCATGTGATGTATGGCAAAAATGGCAATCGTTCTTATACGATACGGATGAGGAAATTATTTCCCTCTCTCCTGAACTTTAACCCGATTC
>JALHLL010000061.1:2481-14288 GCA_022844575.1 bacterium | reverse complement strand
CACCACGTAATAATATTTCCGCAAGATCGCTAAGAGGTTTAGCAGTATCCCTTCTATAATCAAGCAAACCCACTATGCCCGGTAACATTTCATTGTTGAGAGTAATATGCGCCATACATTATTTTGCCGGTTCGTTTTGTTTTTTTGCCAAAAGAATAGAGCCCACAATAGCAGCCAAAAGCAAAAGCGAGATTGCTTCAAACGGAAAAAGGTAATCACTAAACAAAACCATACCTATCGATTCGGCCGTTCCGTTATGCGCTGCATTATCACTTAATTGATTATATCCTGTCGGTTTTCCGAAAAATGCAATACTAAATTGAGTAATAAGTAATACCCCCATAGCAACCGCAATACCCGTTCTGGGATTAAATTTCTCGGTCAGAGCATCCTCTTTTCCCAAGTTAAGAAGCATCACAACAAATACAACCAGAACCATAATTGCACCTGCATATACCAAAATTTGTATAGCCGCTAAAAACTGTGCATTCAGTGTCAGGTATAAACCCGCCAACGCAAAAAAGTGTAACACAAGCGACATTGCCGAAGCCACAGGGTTTTTGTTGATGATTACGGACACCCCTGTACCGATTGCCGCGACTGCTAATATGGAAAAGAGAATAACTGTTGTACTCACGCTTCGTAAACTCCGTGTTCAGTTTATATAATCTGTGAAGCAAATATATGAAAAAGAGACCCATCGAGCTATGTTCAACAGGTCTCTTTTTGTTTTTAAAATATGTTACGGGAAGATACCGAGTTGGTAGTATGAAACTGCGATTTTATCAATTGCCGAAATAAAAGCAGCAACACGCATATCATGTACATTCTTCTTGGAACGCCATATATTCATGATTTCATGATATGATGAAATCATCGTATCTTCCAAACCAGAATTTACCAAATCCTCTTCATCGGCACCGCGTGTTAGCAGCGAACGTTCATCAGCCGAAAGAATATGTCCTGTCAGTTTTTCAATCATATTGACCAAGTTATGATTTCCGCGTTCATCGAAGCGTTTATCCATACGTCCGAAACGAACATGAGAAAGGTTTTTTAACCATTCAAAGTAAGAAACAACAACACCACCGGCATTAAGGAACATATCCGGAATGATAAGAATATCTTTTTGCAACAAAATCGGTTCTGCAGCTGCGGTTACAGGCCCATTAGCACCTTCGGCAATAATTTTTGCTTTGATTCTACCTGCATTACTTAAGTTGATTTGTGCTTCCAAAGCGCATGGAGCAAGAATATCACATTCATATTCAAGAACGGAATTACCGTTTTCAATAAACTGTGAACCCGCGAAACCTTCAATACTTCCTGTTGCATCAACATGTTTTTTCAATTCGACGATGTCAAGGCCATTAGGATTAACAATAGCTCCATTCCATTCGATAATACCTGTTATAATACAGCCATGCTCCATAAGGAATAATGCACTATGATAACCCACATTACCAAACCCTTGTACAATAACCGTTTTATTATTGAGCCCGGGTTCCATACCGATTTTTTTCATCAATTCGGTATCGTTTACCGCTTCACGTACGCCAAAAAACAAACCGCGACCGGTTGCTTCTGTACGCCCACGAACACCGCCTTGAGGTATGGGTTTACCCGTAACACAAGCAATCGCATCTATTTCACGACCGTTAAAAGCTGTATAAGTATCGGCAATCCATGCCATTTCACGTGCACCTGAACCATAATCAGGGGCAGGAACGTCAACAGCCGGACCGATGAAATTTTTATGGATAAGTTCAACGGTATAACGGCGTGTGATACGCTCAAGGTCTTCCACACTATAATTTTTAGGATTAATTTTTATACCGCCTTTGCCCCCGCCGAACGGCACATTCACAACAGCGCATTTATATGTCATCAACGCAGATAGTGCCATTACTTCATCTTGGTTAACAGCATCACTGAAACGAATACCGCCTTTACAAGGAAGTTTGTGCTGACTATGTTCCGAACGCCATGCCTGAATAACTTGTACTTGCCCTTGAATTCTTACAGGAAACTGCATATAATACACTGAATTACATGCACGGATTTGATCTAACAAACCCTTTGGATAATCGAGTAAAGCAGCTGCTTTATCGAAGTTCATGTTTACAGACTCAAAAAACGGAATATTTTCCGGATTTGTATGAGCTGCATCAGAATAATGATTTGACATACTGTTATTGAAAAAATGTAGTGGAATAATTTAATTATAATTCTTGAGAATAAAAGAAAACCCCGCAATTACCATTACGGGGCTTTTTTAATTATAAGTTACCTCTTGATGCCTGTTCACGTTCGATTGCTTCGAATAATGCCTTAAAATTACCCTTACCGAACGATTCGCCACCCTTACGCTGAATAATCTCGAAAAATAGAGTCGGTCTATCTTCAACAGGGCGCGTAAATAATTGCAACATATATCCTTTATCATCTCTATCAACCAGAATTCCCAATTCTCTTAACGTTGCAATTTGCTCATCAATTTCACCCACTCGGCTAAGTAAATCATCATAATACGCATCAGGTGTTTTAATAAAGTCAACACCATTATTACGTAGAGCAATAATCGTGGAAATTATATCTTCCGATTCCATAGCAATATGCTGAACACCTGCTCCGCCATTAAATTGAACATATTCCTCAATCTGCGATTTTTTCATACCCTGAGCCGGCTCATTGATTGGGAATTTAATCCATTTATTCTCATTGGCTACGACAGTAGAACGCAAAGCTGAATACTCCGTTGAAATATCCTTATCATCGAATGAGACAAAACGCGTAAAACCGAACACATCATTATAAAAGTTAACCATATTTTCCATCTGATTCCAGTCCATATTACCTACAATATGATCAACATATTTCAACCCAACCGATTTTGACAATGTATCTTTGGGTGTTTCTTTAAAGCCCGGTAAAAAGATTCCCGTATAATTTTTCTTCTCAACAAAGGTGTGGATTACATCACCATAAGTAGCCACAGCACTTAATGTAACCGACCCGAATTCATCCTCTATCGTATATGGCTCATACACAGGTTTTGCACCACGTGACGTTGTAATTGCGAACGCTTCGGTAGCATTTTCCACCGTTAAGGCAATATCCTTTACTCCATCACCATGTTTTACCAAAAATTCATTGGCGGTGTGATTGGCATGCAAAGGAGTTGTAAGAATAAAATTGATTTTATCTTGACGTAAACAATATGATGCCGTTTCACGGTGTCCTGTTTCCGGACCTCTATAAGCTACCAATTCAAATCCGAAAGCGCGGCGATAGTAGTAGGCAGACTGACGTGCATTTCCTACAAAGAACTCAACATGATTTGTTCCGAGAATTTTGAATAAATCATGTCCTACAGTTGACAACTCCGATGCTGTTTGCATTATAACTCCATTACTTACAAAATATTATTACATTCCGCTTTAGTGCTTACAAGTTCGGGCATATCCATGATTATCTCTTCCAAAGACATCATCATCCTATCATTTTGTGCCGGCAAACCAGTACTTATACGCACACAAGAAGGCATACCAAAACCTGCCAGAGGTCTTGTAATTATTCCTTTTCGCATCAGACGCTCATAAAGTGCCTGCGCATTTTCATTATTAAAACACTCTATCATTACAAAGTTTGCTGCAGGATAAGGAACCGTTAATCCGAGTTCGCAACACTTAGCATAAATTCGACGTAATTCCATTGTATTCATTTCAACGGTAGCTCGCAAAAAGTCGGTATCCAACAAGGCACCGATTCCGGCGGCGGCGGCAGGTCCTGTCGGATCGAATGATAACTTCACTCTCATCATAGCATCAATTATTTCTGGAGATGCAATACCATATCCTATGCGTAATGATGCCAAGCCATACACTTTGCTGAATGTTCTTAATGTAAGGACATTTGCATAATTATATGAAAGTGAATCAGGATAGGTAATTTCCAAATCCTTACTGTATTCAAAATATGCCTCATCCATAATCACGAGAACATTACCAGGCACGGAAGCCATTAAGCGTTCATACTCCTCACCGGAGATAAAAGTTCCGGTCGGATTATTTGCATTCGCTATATAAATGACTTTTGTTTCGGGAGTAATTGCCCGTATCATTGCATCAACATCAAAACGATAATCGTCCGTTAAGGGAACGAGTACTTTTTTGGCACCCGAAAGTGAAGCGGCTACCATAAAGCCGGCAAATGTACCCTGCGATGAAAGCAATACATCATGCTCGGGGTCGGTAAACGCACGTATCGCGGAGTGAATGAGAGCATCGGAACCGTTATGGCAAATCGTTTGCGAATAATCTATTCCATAACGTTGCGCTAATGCTTTCCTTAATGCCAAGCCCCCATCATTATATATATGTGCCTTATCAATGGCGTGACGGGCATAATCCAATGCAATAGGCGATCCTCCCAGCGGATTCTCATTAGAAGCAAGTTTAATTAAGTCCGTTAAACCATACTTCTCGCGTATTTCATCTACAGATTGACCCGGTTTATATGCTGCCGAATTACGAATGTTCGTAGGTAACGAAATCATATTATTTTGGTTCATTATCAAGGATTGCAAAACTACGAATGATGTTCGATACGTGAGATGTTTTTATACTCCGTTTCAAAAGATTATACTTTAGCAATTATGATATGCACTATGAACAGATAGAGCATATCGTTTCGTATTTTGCAGATAAAGAACACAGATAAGAGTATGGAATCAGTAATTAAACTTTTGCCGGAGTTTTTGGCGAATCAGATAGCAGCCGGCGAGGTAGTGCAAAGACCCGAATCGGTAGTAAAGGAATTAGTGGAAAATGCCATTGATGCAGAAGCAAGTTCCATAGCGGTTATAGTACAGCAGGCGGGCAAAACCCTGATTCATGTTATAGATAATGGCAAGGGAATGAGTACCGATGACTTACCAATGGCATTAAAGCGTCATGCCACGAGCAAAATCTCCACCGTTGCAGATTTGCACAAAATAATAACACTCGGATTCAGGGGCGAGGCACTTGCCTCTATTGCAGCCGTTGCCAATGTGGAAATCCGTACTAAGCAAAATGAAGATTCCGTAGGATACAGAATGCTTTCCGAGCCCTTAAAAAGTGAAGTAATAGAGCCATTTCAATGCGATAAAGGTACGCAGATAATTGTGAAGAACCTTTTTTACAATGTACCTGCACGGAAGAAATTTCTTCGATCTGATTTGACGGAATTTCGGCATTTATCGGAAACTATGGTAAAATTCGCTCTTGCTCATCCGAATATTCGTTTTACATTTTCCGATAATAAAACTGTAATTTTTGATGTAAAACAACAAACTCTTACAGAAAGAATACGATCAATAAGCGGAGCGGTTATTGCCGATAATCTTCACGAAGTTCAACATGAGAAAGACGGCATAAAAATAAGCGGATATGTCGGTAGCCCATCTACAGCAGGACATATGCGAGGTAATCAATACTTATTCCTTAATAACAGGTCAATCGTAAGTCGTTCACTCGGTTTTGCCATATCGCAGATATATGAACCCTATATTGAAAAAAACTCTTATCCTTTTTATCTTATCAATATTACGGTAAATCCAGAAACGGTTGATGTTAATGTACATCCGCAAAAACATGAAGTAAAGTTCGATAATGAACGTGCAATGTTCTCTATACTGCAAGAAGCAACGTTAAAGGCATTAAATACTGCACATGCTATTCCCGATTTGCAACAACATCAAGCAATAGCACAACAGCCATTTAGTCCTTATGGAACTGATAAACAAATGGTAAATAGAGTTACCGGCGAGATAATTTCATCACAATCGAATAATACAACAAGATATCAGCAAAATGATTATAAACAGCAGAGCTTTAATAATCAAACCGACAATCAGCAAACAACAAGGAACTTTACACCGAATGATTTAACTGCTTATGAAGCATTGTTCGGAAAGAATGAACAAACAGTAACCACCACGCACTCCCTTTTTCAGAATGAAGAACAGTCGCACGATGTTTGGCAGATACATAATAGTTATATAGTACATCAAACCCAAAACGGACTTCATATCATTGATCAATACAATGCCCATTTGCGCCTATTATATGATGATATAATGGAAAACAGCGCCGAAACAGGAAGCTCGCAGGAATTATTATTTACCGTATCAATCCCGCTCACCTCCTCCGAGTTATATATTACTCAAGAATCCGAACAGGAAATAAAGAATCTCGGTTTTCAGTTTACATTGCAGGAGCAAACGCTTATACTGACCGGTGTACCTTATACTGTACAGTCAGGCGATGAAGAAAACTCTTTAAAAAAATTATTAGCATCCCTTTCGGAGGATATTAGTGTTGCCGAATTAGATAAAAAAAGAAGGATTGCTTTGGCATTTGCTCGTAGTAATGCCGTACGCTCAGGCAAAAAACTTACGAAAGAGGAAATGAACTCAATCGTTCATAATATTGAACGTTTGGGTAATAATCCGATAAGTCCTACGGGGAAACCCATTTTTATCAGTTTAACATTAGAGGATTTATTACGTACTTTTAGGACGTGATACTTAATGTTAGAACTACTTATATTAAATGCAAAAGAGGAAACACATATTTGTGTTTCCTCTTTCAACAATGGGCAGGTACCTTAGAGTTTATACCTTCATAGATTTCAATGTAAATAAAATTTATTTACTGAATTTTTCGACGAACACTTTATCATCAGAATGAAGTACTACGAAATATGTTCCGGGATTTAAATTATCCAAAGGAATACTTATTTCCCCTAAATTATCTCCGGAAGTACCCTGCATTTCTTTCACATTTTGTCCCGCCAGATTATAGACTACGGTCTTTGTAACATTCAACGGTTTTGCCAAAACAAGTTTCAGCATTGTATTATTATATATCAATGAAATACCGTTTTCAGCGTTGAAGTTTTCATTTTCTTGCGCTCCTGCAACTGATGCTTCCAACCATGTAATTGTTCTTTCCAATAATTGGCGACGAAGATTCATATCGGTAATAGTAGAAAGATTAAAACCCATATACACATTTCTTGTACCTGCGTACTCGCGTTGTACAGCTCTTATCTTCGTACTACTTTCATTATCGGTAATAAATGCTTTAGCATCATTGGAACTTAAAGACAAATTCGGTACAGGTATAATTCCCTTTCCTATATAGTGATACAGAATAGGTAATTGAGCATTTACTGTACTCATATTTTGTGTGATAAATAAATTAGGAATCGTCTTCCATACTCTCCTGCCATCATCATCACCCGATGTAACTTGATCAACGGATCCTATACCCGCCCCGAAAACGCGCAACATATCTGTACCCTTACCCTCACGTTGATATAATGTAACGGGATCATCGCCGGAAAGTAATACTTCAATCTGTTTGTTTTGAAGATTTTTTATAATGCTCGAATGCAAATCATTGAGAAAACCGTGAGTACCGACATTCCACACTACAGTTTCCAAAACCTTATTATTCGTATAAGTTTTTAGAAACTCCTCCGAAGTAAGCACTTCATAATTCTTTTTCGACGTTTGATGTATATCTCCGGCTATCGAATAATTTTCTCTTGTTGCATCTTCTACAATTATTTTTCTATTATTATTGGAAATTGCGATAACTTCTACGTAATGCTTAAAATTAGCATCAGCACTTTTCGCATTGCATTCTACAACAAAACGACCGACTCCTTGTTTTCTATTCGTTTGAATGGTTAATGCGATCAATAGAGTTTCTTGAGGTTGAAGTGTCAAATCTGACATTCCCAGAATCACAGCCCAACCTTCTGGGAGTTTCGTTTCAGGAGATATAAGAAAGTGTGCCTCTACGGCTTCCGTCAATCTATTGGAAAATTCTACATTCACAGTCACGAATGAGTCTGTCGCAACAAAATTCTTTTCTATAGTAAAGTAGGTTTTGTCCGTTATTTCAACTTTTTTGAGTTCGCTACTTATTTGGTCAACAAAGTAAATATTACCGAATCTGTCAAATTCAATTCCGGCAATACCTTCAGCTCCAGTAATAATGGTTTTTAATAATTTCGGTTTTTCATTCTCGTATATTTGATACATATAAATATTACCATCATCTCTATCGCTAATAGCAAAAAGATTATTATACAAAGCCATACCTACCGGTTTTTTCAACCCTGTTGTGATAAACGGTTCATATTTCACGCCCGTCATTTCAACAAATTCTTGTAGGTTTTCATCACGTGGCGGTTGCACTTGCAAAGTTCTTTTTACCGTTCCGCTTTGGGTGTTTAATCGGTAAATGGAACTTCCGTCTATATAGTAAAGCCAATCGGTATTTTTATCGAGAACTAAATGTGAAGGTAAATTATGTTCGCGTTTTTTTAATTTTATTTCACTATAACGTTTTATAATTCCGTCCCTATGATCTGTACCACCTATTTCATGGGGGTTTGCAAAATCATAACGACAAATATCATTATACATATTATCATTTGTCCAATAGACATTATCTTTTTCATGCGCTATACCCATTGTATAAGGGCTTTGATGCAACATATCCAAATGGCTGGCAAGTCTTTCTTGCACTTGACCAAAAGGTCCTTGATTTCTCCTTGCAAAAATTGCGGTGTCAGCTGCCCATAACGTTACTCCCATAAATTCTACAAGAGGTACGGTAAAGTCCGTAGTCGGTTCACCATTTTGTGCAGTTCCGAATGTACCATTAGTACCAAAATCTATAGCCATAGTACGCCACATAAAATGTCCGGCAGCATAATCTCTACGTTTATCCATACTCTGCGTTTTTGAGTCAATATTTCGGATAATAGTCACACCTTCACCCGACTGTTCCGTGCCGGTAATTACCCATAATTCATCACGGTTAAATTTATCCGTATTAAATGCCAAATCCGTTGGGTTTATTATATCAGGGTATTTTGCTATTGTTTTTATTTCATAACCTTCGGCTTCAGAGTTCAGTGTTTTTTCAGAGAATTTATGAACATCAGAATGATATACTTCATTTGATGCACGGTCAAGCAATAACTGAATATTCATAAAGGGCTGTTCGCTATAATTTGCAAAAACAACCTTTCCCTTGTGAACAACCATTGCTACGTGTAATTGCTCTTCTTCATTATTTTTCTCAATTACCGCCGATATTCTTTTTCCGAATGTATTGTCCTTATCACTAATCAATGTAAATACCGATCGGTCAAAACTATTATCGGTAAGAAACTTTAGTGATTCATCTTGTGTATCGGGGCTAAATGCAACTACCTTTATACCTTGTTTTTTAAGTTTCTCGGCGATTCTTTTGAAAGTTAGTAATTGCTCCGCACAATGCTGGCATCTATAGCCGTTATATCGTATCACAATAATGGGTTTCCGTTGTGATTCTTTCAGTATATCAGTAGCAAAAGAACCCTCCCCTACTATAGCCGAAGCAGGTAATAAGGCGTCAATATTTCGTGGCAACGGTATGTCGGAAGTACCCATTCTATGCCCCTCGGTCATAGAATGTATATCCGTTATCAGTTGAGTGCAGATGAGGAAAGCCGTTAAGCCAATGATTTGTAATAACTTCATAACTGTGTTTACAATAGTGTACAGGTATCGGAAGCCCTATCCGATATTATCAGCACTAAGATACGTATTTACATCACGTGTTTCACCATCGTTTATAAGAGTTTCATTCTTACATGTTCGTAAACGTACACCATGTTCCGCATCAACTGTAATGAAGGTTGATGGTATATCCGTCCAACTTCCCGAGTTAACATATACAATCTTATCGTTCTTAATGATGGAGGGCAAATGCGTATGTCCGCAGAACACATAATCGACACTTTTCATTGTACCGTAGGCAATGGCATCGTTTGCTATTTTTTCTACGATACGAATAAAACTCTTACTTCTTTTTTTCACCCATCTGCTTAATGCTTGTTTATCACCGCCAAGAAGTTGCATTCCCGTATATATTCTGGTGGCAACTTCCGTTATAACCGGCTTTTCAGTAATAAAATCATCAAATTGATGTCCGTGTAAGGCAAGCATTTTCTTATCTCCATAAGTCCAAATGAATTCTTCCACTACTTCCACACCAAGCAAATGAGATAAGGTTTCTGCAACACCGTCATGATTGCCTATTACCCAAATTACTTCCTTATTATTATCAGGATTTGATAATTTCCGAATAAGGGAAAGAAATTTCCAATCCTGCTTTTTCAGCCGCTTAAAGTTCAAATCATCAAAAACATCGCCGTTAAGTATAAGCCGATGAAAATCGAACTTTTTCAAGAGTTGAATCAATTCACCGGCTCGAGAAACCTGCGAACCCAAATGTATATCCGAAACGATTATCGTATCAACATACTCAATGTCTTTTTCGGTGTCTTCACCGTACAGCTCAGTCTCATTGTCTGTATCTAAAAACATGAAAGAGTTGCCCTATGAAAGTTTGGGGATAATTTTTAGTAAGTCCGTATTTTATGGGTTGTTTGTTTGGCGGGAAATATGCAGTCCCGAATATCCAATCCCAAATTGCCAACTTTGTTGAAAAATTTTTGTCAATCGCTTCTTCTTCATTAGCATGATGCCAACGATGCATTTCGGGCCCATTAAATACGTATTGCAATTTGCCGCTCTTTACATCGATATTGGAATGTATATACATACCCCACACAGCATCAATTGTTCCCTTAAATAAAGCAACTTCAGGAGCAGCACCCAATAATATGATAGGAGCAAATTCCACAGTCTGATTTACAAGTATTTCGATGATATGAGAACGCGAGCCCGACAGCCAATCCACCTCATGTGAGGAATGATGAGCCTCATGAATACGCCATAATATCGGCAGTTTATGCTGCAATCTGTGAAACCAGTAAATATAAAAATCGTGAATCAGAAAAAACAAAATACATTGTATCCAAATTGCCGTATTTGTAAAAAACGACACATCACGAAAAATGGAATATTTCTGTAAAGAATTGATAATCGAAGCAATTATTAAACCTGCTATATAACTCTGGATAACTGTATATGATACAAAATCCTCAAAAAAACCTTTACGGAATAGCTTCTGCCCTTTTACATAAGGAAATTTTCTTTCTCCGTAAATAATAAGCAAAGCACCCAGAACAATTATACAAAAAGAAATAAACTGATAAGAACCGGACATAAACGTTACTATACTAATTCCATAACTGATTCTGAACTAACTCTTCTAAGTTTTTTCCTTGAACTTAATTCGCTGTCATATACTTTTTTTATACCGTCTCCAATCGCTTTCTCTATATCGCGTATATTCGATACCAAACGAATAAGCCCGACCATTTCCACCGATGCCGCCTGATCCGTTCCCCACATTGATCTATCGAGAGTAATATGTCTTTCAACAAAACATGCTCCCAGAGTAACAGCCGACCAAGTTGGTGTCAACCCTACCTCATGTCCCGAATAACCGATAGGAATTGCCGGATATTTATTTTTTAATGTGTTAATCATAGATAAATTCAACTCATCGATTTTACAAGGATAAGCCGATGTCGCATGAGCAATCAAAAGTGAATTATTATCTAATAACTCCACTGCCGATTCAATTTCTTCCATTGTACTCATACCTGTAGAAATAATGAGCGGTTTTCCGGTTTTTTGCATTGCCGCTAATAAAGGAGCATCGGTTAATGAAGCCGAAGCAGCTTTATAACACGCAGGGTTAAATTGTTCAATAAACTCTACAGAGGGTTCATCCCAGCAAGAAGCAAACCACTGAATATTTTTTTGACGACAATAACTGTCAATT
>JALHLL010000061.1:0-2471 GCA_022844575.1 bacterium | reverse complement strand
CATATTCATTAAATCCGAATTCCACCTTATGACGATAGTCAATATATGTCATTCTGCCCCAAGGGGTATCGCGTTCAATATACCACTGATCCTCCGGCACACATAATTCCGGTGTTCTTTTCTGAAATTTCACCGCATCGCAACCTGCTATGGCGGCAGAATCAATCATTTTTTTTGCAATTTCGACCGAGCCGTTATGATTTATTCCGATTTCCGCTATAACATATACGGGCATTTTATCGCCGACTTGTTTATCGGGGTTGTTTATAATGTTTCTCATATTCGCTCCTATTAAATTAAATAATCGTCCAGCCACCATCTACTACCAGATTGGCACCTGTCATATATGAACTTGCATCACTTGCTAAAAATACTATAGCCCCATGATAATCATTGTTGTGAGACATTCTGCCTAATGGGGTTTTATTACTGTAATTAGATATAAAATCTGCCTCCTGATTATTTTCAACGCCTCCGGGTGAAAGCGCATTCACACGCACATTGTTTTTTCCCCAATACGCGGCAAGGTATTTTGTAAACTGAATTACAGCACCTTTCGTTGTAGGATATGAGGGCGATTTCCACATAAATCGTTCGCCATTGGAGTTTACATAAATACTTTGATCAGGAGCAACAATACCATACGTTGAAGCAATATTAATAATACTACCGTAATTCTTTTTTGCCATTATTGCACCGAAATATTGACATGTAAGAAAAACACCTGTCACATTTACATCCATTACTTTTTTCCATAGATATAGAGGATAATGTTCAAATGAACTACTTTGTACATCCTTATCATTATTTTCTACCATATCGTTTACGGCGGCATTATTTATAAGAATATCTATAGTTCCAAACGTTCCCATAATACGTTCCCTTACACTCGATAAAGAAGCCGTATCGGTTATATCAAGTCTCATCGGTGTTACTTTTACCGGTAATTCATCAGTTAATAAATGAATTTTATCACCATGTATATCGGCTGCTATTACCGTAGCACCTGCTTCTGCTAAGGCAATACAATGTTGTTTTCCCAATAAACCCGAAGCTCCTGTAACTAAAGCTATTTTTCCTTCTAATGAAAATATATTGCTCATGGATTTTTATTACTAAACAGGTTTTGTATTAAAGTGAGTGGTTTTTCTGAATACCGGTTTCATCAGTTCACCTTTTATAAGTGACCCGACGGATTTATTACAAACCGCATTCTGAACACTTGGTAATATCTCGCTATATGCTTGTATTACCCTTTCGATATCAGAATCATTGTGTGAGAATGACATCGTGTGAAAGCCGTTCCATAAGATTCCGTATCGTAGTAATTCCTGATGAATTAAAGTTTTTAATTCTAAGGCAGAAAATTCGGGATGATTATAGGTAAGCATTGTTCTTACAGGATTACCAACACAATCAAGCCAATCAATCGAGTTTTTTTTGATAATTGAATGTACTTCATTATATAATGTATTCCCCTGTTTTTGTAAATATTCGGGAACATTGTGTAATTCCATTTCCTTAATGGTTGCTTTTGCTGCCGCTAATGAAAGCGTTTCTCCACCGAACGTCGTAAAAAAGAAAACATCCTTTTCCAATAATTTCATTATTGGCTTAATACCGCATAACACTGATAAAGGCATACCATTGGCTATCGCTTTGGAGAAACATACCATATCTGCATTTACTCCAAAATACTCTTGCGCTCCGCCGAGTGCCAAACGCCACCCCGTCCACATTTCATCGAATATTAAAACAGCACCGTGTTTGTTGCAAACTTCCCTTACTTCTTGTAAAAAATTACTTTGCGGCATGGTAAATGTCATCGGCTCAAGAATTACTGCCGCCGTTTTATCATTTATACTTTGTAATAAAGATTGAATATTATTATAATCAAAAGTATATGTATGGTTTTGAGTATCTTGAGGTATTCCGGCATTTCTATCCGTAACGGAAATATACCAATCATGCCATCCGTGATAACCGCAACAGAGTACATCATCTCTACCCGTATAAGCACGTGCAAGGCGTATTGCGGCACTTGTTACATCAGCACCCGTTTTACTAAAACGTACCATTTCCGCATTTGGAACAATGGCTGAAATCAATTCGGCAACTTCATATTCCAGTGGGTGCATCAGAGAAAATGTTATTCCTTTCTCCAATTGCTCTTTAATTGCATTATCTACAGCATCGTAACAATAACCCAATGAAACAGGACCGACAGCCATTGACATATCCAAATATTCGCTGCCGTCAATGTCCCAAACATGACTACCTTTTCCTTTTTCAATATATATAGGCGATACATTTCTCGAATGCTGACCAACCCCCTTTGCCAAAGTTTGCGTTCCTGCGGGAATTATTTGTTCGGCTAATGAGTAGAGTTGTTGTGATTTTATAATATTCGGCAAATTCATAATTTTTACTTTATCTTTATCTTAATTATAATGATGAAATGATTCTTTCGG
>JALHLL010000060.1 GCA_022844575.1 bacterium | reverse complement strand
GAGCAATAATTGGGATACATGTCCGCCACCATTAAATCTGACATCAACTATCAGAGAATTTTTTTCTACTTCAGTTAAATAATAACGGTGAAATTCAGCATATCCTACGGGTCCCATATTCGGAACGTGAACATAACCGACCGTATTATTGGAAAGTGCATGTACCTTTTGTCTGTTTTGCTCCACCCAATCCCTATAACGACCTTGTGTTTCATTACTTAATGCGCGTACACTCACTGTTCTGTTTTCGCCTGTTTTCGCTGATTTAACAGTCAAATTTACGTCACTATTTGCCTGATTAACAAGAAGTTCCATTGGCGAACAATGTACACTTACTCTTTTTCCGTTTACCGCAAGCAAAATATCATTCTCTTCAATATTCGTTCCGAGCCGACGTAAGGGTGAAGTCAGTTTTTCATTCCATGTATCGCCCTTTACCATATTGGAAATTCGATAACCGTTTTCTTCCTCGACAAAACTAAACGAAACACCCAATAAGCCCTGACGATAAGCCGGGGGTAAACGATAATCTCCCCCGCGCTCAAATGCGTGTGAGGTTGCAAGCTCGCCTAATAATTCCCAAATAATGTCAGCATATTCTGAGCGCGAAGCAATTCTCTCAATAAGTGGGGCATAACGCTGTTTCATTATATCCCAATGAATGCCGGACATATCCTTTGTCCAAAAATGCTCTCTTTGTAAACGCCACACTTCATTAAACATTTGTCTCCATTCGGCTATCGGCTCAACGGAAAGTTTTATTCTGTTCAAATCAATCCAGCCTGTTCTCCTGCCCGGTGTAGAGTCACTAACGTCTTTATCTTTTCCAAGAGTTTTGATATTGACAACACGCAATCGTAAACCGCTTTGATACATGAGAACTTCGCAATTACGAGAAACAATATAATTACTTACATTATTTGCTACATGCTCCCTTTTTTGCGTTTCATAATCATATATTTCCAAAATACCTGTTTCAACGGGTGAATCACCCAATAAAGGAATATCAAGAGAACCCCTAACCGGTACCGACCCGAATAATACTTTTCCTTTTAAACCATAAATACCTGTATATCGAGCTTCGGGAACGGGAAAAGCGGATACTCTATCCTCAATCCCCTCAAAATCAATCAATATTTCTTTGGAATTTTTCTCACTTTCATCTTTATCATTACTTTTCTTTGATTTCTGATCTGTCGGTATCGGCTGAATAACAAAAGGAGAACCGACTTCTTTTGTTAATGCAATCAAATAAGGGCGCATCCCTCGCGGAAAATTCAAATCGAAATACATCGAATCATATACAGGATTAAATTCCCTATATGAAATAAAATAGAGGAATTTACCTTCCGGATCGAAACTCGGCATATAATCACGAAAGCGCGGGGGGGTGATTAAATGATTTTGCAATGATTCTATATTACATACTTTAATAGAACTTGTTTGATTTGTTATAGCACAATGATATGCAAGCCATTTTCCATCGGGCGACCAATTAAGTCCGCCAATATTATTACATTCACTTTTATCAAGTACCTTCAATGTACCTTCTGAAAGATTAACTAATAATAATTCAAAACGATGATTGCTTATCGCCACCAAATCATTAGATGGCGATATTTGCATTTCCCGTGCAAGACCAATATCAAGATTGTCGAATCGCGTAACAATACTGTCGAAATCGGCACCATGAATCTCCAGACGCTCTTCGCCGCCTGCGTCGGAAATGGTAACAAAATCTTTATTATTATTTCGCCAATTCGTAAGCCGATATCGTACACCGTCATGAACACCAATCTGTTGTACAGGCCCATCCCAGTTCCCGAAAACAAAAGGTTTCCCTCTTGTAGTGGCAATAATATAATGCCCCTCAGAATGAATGGCGAATTCATGCAAATATTGCGAAGCAGGTACAAATTTTCTATGCCTTTGTGTTTGAGGACTATAAAATTCTATTGCGACAAGTTCATTCGTACCATTAGTCGGGTCGAAAATATAAATGTCGCCCGCCATCTGATACACAATTCTTTTTCCATCGGTTTGAGCATGCCGTATATAATATTCTCGTGATGAAGTATGTGCTTTAATATCATTACCGAAAATATCGCAACTGTAAATATTTCCATATCCCTCATAATCAGAAATAAAATAAACCCTATCCCCTATCCACATTGGCGACGTATGATTTCCGTTAAGTTCTCCAAGCAATTTTTCAAAGATTCCATTACCTTCCCTATCAATCCAAAAAACACCTGCCGTTCCTCCTCTATACCTTTTCCATGTTGCAGGGTCTTGGGTATTTCTTCCTAAAACTACTCCTCCTTGCTCACCGAAAGCAATACTATGCGCCACCCCGAAACTCAAGGGGGTAGTTTCGCCTCCCTCCGGTTTTATGCTATGAAGTGTCATCATTGCAGCAAAAGGTTGTTCTGCATTCGTGGAAAAAACTATATTTCCATCAGAACTCCAACCGACTGTTCTTGTATTTGCACCGAGAAAAGTAAGTCTTTTTTCCAGCCCCCCCGAACTATTCATACAGTACACTTCTACATTACCATCTTCTCTGCCCGTAAATGCAACATGAGTACCGTCACGAGATAAAATAGGTCTCGTAATTTCTGCAAGATTGGAGGTTAACCGTCTCGCCATGCCGCCATTCGCCGGTACGCTCCACAGGTCGTCCTCACAAACAAATAAAACGGTATCATTGTGAATTGTCGGAAATCTGTAATAACCTTGCTGTTTCATAGCTGATACATAGAAAAAATGAATACTTGGAAGTACAAATACATACCTAAAGAAATTACTTTAATAACGTTGACAATTTTGCCATAAATATTGAAATTGTTTTACAAAGGAATGTACTATATACTCATCGGGCGTAATAAGTATATTTTCCCTATTATGTTCAGCCGCAGTTCTCGTCCAATTAAAACTTCCGGTTAATAATAACGAATCATCTGCAATAGCAAATTTATTGTGCATGTGCTGCGATGTAACATCCACCTTAACCGGTATCCCTGCATGTGCAAATTTTCTAATATCCGAACCCGAATCATATGCTTTTTCATTGTCTGTAATTATTCGGATTTTTTTTCTGTGAGAATGTGCTGATAAGATGGCACTGGCAATTCTGTCATCTGTAATCGTAAAAACGCATATTTCAATTTTATTTTCCGATGACTTGATAAAATCAATAAGCATCTCCGTACAATCATCCTCCGGACTAAATAATACAGTGGAGTGTTGAACTGTAAAACGTGCCGATAGAACAATTTCTAAAAGTTCCTGAAGCATCGTAAATACGGAATCACTCATGCCGATATTGTTTAAGTGCCTATGCGATACGGAGACAATAATACTTTGCAGTTCAAAAACATTACTCTTTATCGTGCATACTTTTTCCGCCGTCATTCTAAAATTATCTCTATCCGACTCGGTTAATAAACCCTTTAAGAATAGTTGGGACAATTCCTGCTCAATCGTATTAAAATTTACCATTTTTCATATTAAATTGCATTTTCAGAAATGAGGATAAGTTTATCCTCCCTCGAAAGATATTAAAGAACGAACATCATACTTCTCCAATTTTTGTCTTCCATTCAATTCCGGTAATTCGATAATAAAAGAAATACGTACTATCTCGCCACCGCATTGTTCAATTAAACGTGCGGCAGCGGCGGCTGTTCCTCCTGTTGCCAACAAATCGTCGTGCAATAAAACCTTCTCACCCTCAATAATTGCATCCTTATGAATTTCAAGACAGTCCGTTCCATACTCTAAGTCATAAGTTTCGGAATAAACATCGGACGGTAATTTACCTTTTTTCCTAATGGGTACAAAACCGGCTTGTAATGCTTGTGCCATCATACCACCGAAAACGAAACCACGAGCGTCAATTCCTGCCACTTTGTTTATACCCATATCAGTAATTTCAGACGTTAAAGCATCTGCAACTGAGGATAGTGCCCGGTAATCCTTGAAGAGAGTTGTAATATCACGGAACATAATACCCTTTTTCGGGAAGTCGGGTATTGTACGTATAACCGAATGTAAATCTATCATTCCTTATAGAACTTTGTTAAAAATACGAAACAAAAGTAAGCATAGCATAGCATTTTTCAATAGAACTCAATTATGTGTCTCTTATAGAACAAGTGGTCTAATACCGTATTTTTGTTCACTAACTATTACGTAAACAAATTTCAACAGCACTATGAAGCATTGGTTTACATTTTTCTTGTGTTTTCTCGGTTCACTTTCAATCTCTTTCAGCCAGTTTCCGGTTCAAACTGCCGATATCGACGGCTTAAGAAACAAAGAGAATATGTACTTAGCACTTACCGACTTAACTATTATTCCATCACCGGGTAAGCAAATACTGAACGGTACTATCATCATCCGCAACGGAATGATAGAAAACGTTGGCGATAAGATTACTATACCAAAGGGCGCTACGATTCGCTCTTGTAAAGGGATGTGGGCTTATGCCTCTTTTATAGAACCCTATATGGAGATGAATAAAAAAGGAGTAAAAGCAGGTAACAATTTTGAGGAAGACGAAGCTCCGGAAAAAGCACAACCTTTGGATAAAGGGGCTCGTTATTGGAATGAAGCTATCAAACCCGAAAAAAGGGTTTCGGATTATGCGCATTTTGATAAAACAGCTACTGAAGAATGGAGTAAGTTAGGTTTCGGGATCGCGCATTGTAATAGTACGGATGGTATTTTGCGCGGAAGATCGAGCATCGTACTTATTCGTGAAGGGAATGCCTCACAAATAACATTACGTTCCGATTATGCTCAGTGGATGTCATTTCGAAAAGGAAGTTCACCCACACCGTACCCATCCTCTATGATGGGTAGTATTGCACTTATCAGACAAGCGATTCTCGATGCCCAATGGTATGCCCGGGCACATACCGTAGCAAAAAATTCAAAAGTCGTTCCCCCGGAAACAAATGTTTCATTGGAAGCACTTGCCGATGATTTGGAGGAGAAAAGACCTTTCTTTTTTGAAACGAATAATGAGCACACGATACTTCGTGGAAGTAAGATTTCTAAGGAATTTAATCTTCCTTTTGTTTATATAGGTAATGGATTCGAATATAGAAGAGTAGCTGCCATTTCACAATTAAAACCTTCGTTAATATTACCCGTAAACTTTCCGGCTGTGCCTGATGTTTCAACATCCGAGCGAACGGAAGATGTGTCGCTTGAAGACTTATATCATTGGGATGCAGCCCCTGCAAACCCATACAGAATTGATTCGGCAGGAATTACATTTTGTTTTACGACTCGTTTGCTAAAAGATAAATCGGAGTTTTTGCCGAATATTCGTAAAGCTATTTTATACGGTCTCTCACCCGATAAAGCATTGGCTGCATTAACCGTCAATCCTGCAAATTTACTTGGGATGAGTACTTTAGCAGGTTCTATTGAATCCGGGAAAATTGCCAATATACTTTTGTCAGACGGTGATATTTTTGATGAAAAAACTTCCATTTACTCCGTAATTGTTGCCGGTAAAGAAAATACTATAAAAAAATCTTTACAATACGATATTCGAGGAAAATGGAAATTCTCTTTTTCGGGAATAAATAAGCCCTCCGTTTGTAAAATTTCCGGTACAAAAGACTCCCCAAAAGGAAAGTTTTCATTTGACGGAAAAGACATTGATAATGATTTTTCCTATAACGGTACTGACATACACTTTGCCTTTGCCGGAGATACTTTAGGATATGAAGGAAAACTAAGGGCTATGGGTATTATGGATTCGATTTCGGGCAAAGGGCATATTACATTACCTGATAATCAAAAACTCACCTGGACGGCAATTCGTGATTCCGTTTTTAAACAAGGTAAAGACACGGCAAAAAAATCATCAGTCGCCGTTCTTCATAAAACGCTCACGCCCGATTCACCATTCGGCTTCGCTGAAAAACCGAAGCAAAGAAATGTGTTGATAAAAAATGCAAAGATTTGGACTTGTTCACAAAAAGGCGAAGTAATTGAACAGGGAGATATATTTATTTCCAATGGAAAGATTTCAGCTGTCGGAAAAAACCTAAGCGGTAAAGCCGATACCGTTATCGATGCAACAGGCAAACACGTAACACCGGGTATTATTGATGAACATTCGCATATAGCAATAGAATCGGGTGTTAATGAGGGAACTCATGCCGTAACAGTTGAGGTAAGAATAGGTGACGTTTTGCAACCCGATGATATAAATATATACCGTCAGTTAGCCGGTGGTGTAACTTCCTCACATTTATTGCATGGTTCGGCAAACCCAATGGGTGGTCAATTACAACTTATCAAACTCCGTTGGGGTGATGATGCTGACGGAATTAAATTTGAGAATGTTGACGGAACAGTAAAGTTCGCACTTGGTGAGAATGTAAAACAAAGTCATTGGGGCGATAATTTCACCTCGCGTTATCCGCAAACAAGAATGGGTGTGGAAGAAATAATGCGTGATGGTTTTCAGGCAGCGCTGGAATATGAAAAAAAATGGAAGGATTATGAGACCTCAGGTGCAAAAGCTAATGCCTTACCCCCTCGTCGAGACATTCAATTGGATGCCTTACTCGAAATTGTAAAGAACAAACGTTTTATTCATTGCCATTCTTATGTCCAGTCGGAAATTCTTATGCTCATGCGTTTGGCAGAAGAATTTAATTTCAAGATTCAGAACTTCACCCATATTCTTGAAGGATACAAATTAGCTTCGGAAATGGCACAACACGGAACAACGGCTTCCTCCTTTGCCGATTGGTGGGCTTATAAATTTGAGGTATATGATGCTATTCCGCAAAACCCTGCCATACTTCATGAACAAGGTGTCGTAACATCTATAAATAGCGACGATGCCGAAATGGCTCGCCGACTAAATCAAGAAGCCGGAAAAACAGTGAAGTACGGAAATGTTTCTGAAGTGGAAGCACTTAAAATGGTTACTCTCAATCCGGCAATTCAATTACGTGTACAGGATAGAACGGGAAGTTTGGAAACGGGAAAAGATGCAGATATAGTTATATGGTCAGGCAATCCCCTTTCTAATCTCTCTCGTGTAGAAAAAACATTTGTTGATGGAAAACTTTATTTCGATAGAGAGACGGATGAAAAACTAAGACAACGCGATAAAAAAATAAGAGCGGCTTTAGAGCAAAAAGCTATCAATGCCGCAAAAACGGGTGAAAGTGTTTCGCAAAAACCATCAAAAAAGAAAAAAATGTATGAATGCGAAGACATTGACGATGAAATGGCAGGAGAAGAACAATAGTATTTTTAAGTGATACGATAGTAGTAATAAGTTGAATTTTATTTTCTGTAATTACATTAACATAAATGAATACCGTACTTATAACCGGTGCAGCCGGAAATTTAGGTCATTATGTAGTTTCTACATTTCTAAGAAATTCATGGGCAATAATTGCATGTTGTAGAAATGAAGAAGAAAAGAAACTGTTTGATGGAGTACAAGGTATCACAGCAATACAGTGCGATTGTACAAATGAAACAGAAGTACAAAACGCCTTTGCTGTTAACACCGTTATTAATGCCGTTGTTCATCTTGTCGGAGGCATTAAGGCAGGTTTCCCGATTATGAAAACCGATTATTCCGTATTTGAAGAAATGTTTAATCTGAATGTAAAATCAACATTCTATATTATACGCGAATCAATGATTCACATGCAAAATAAGGGTGGCTCAATTATTACAATCGGTGCAAAAGCCGCACAACACCCGGAAAAAAATAAAGCAGCTTACGCCTCCGCAAAATCATCGGTCATTCAATTAACAATGGCAGCTTCCGAAGAAGGAAAAGAACATAATATTCGATGTAATTGTATTGTACCGGGAATTATTAAAACGGCGGCAAATATGGAATGGGCAAGTAATGGCGAAGAAAACACATGGACTTTGCCTGAAGACATTGCCGAAACAATTTATTATCTATCGTCCGATGCCGGAAAAGGGGTGTCGGGTGCTATAATTCCCATGTACGGGAAATTACCTTCATAACTGAAAGAAAAAAATATGATAGTATTATCAACGTGGAATTTCGGTTTGCCTGCCAATAAAGTTGCATGGCAAATAGTAGCAAATAACGGAACGGCGCTCGATGCCGTTGAGCATGGAGTACGTCATGCCGAAGCAGACCCAGAAGTACGCAGTGTCGGCTATGGCGGAATGCCCGATAAAGACGGTATTGTGACTCTTGATGCCTGTATAATGGATCATTATGGTAATTGCGGCTCCGTTGCTTATGTAAAAGATATAAAACACCCGGTTACCTTAGCAAGGCGTGTTATGGAAAGAACCGACCATATTATGCTTGTAGGTGAAGGTGCATCGAAATTTGCAGAATCGCAAGGTATAATGCGTGATTATTTACTAACGGATGATGCCCGTACACGATGGAAAAAATGGAAAAAAACGCAGGACTTTCAGCAAGTAAATTGGGAAAATCATGATACGATAGGAATGATTGCAATGGATGGTGCCGGATTATTTGCGGGTGCTTGTACAACAAGCGGACTTGCTTGGAAAATGCACGGTCGTGTCGGTGATAGCCCTATTATCGGTTCGGGTTTATTTGTAGATGGTTCCGTAGGGGCTGCTGTTGCAACAGGTCATGGGGAAAGCATCATGAAAATGTGCGGCTCATTTCTTGTAGTGGAATTGATGAGAAACGGGGCTACACCAATGGAAGCATGTAAAGCGGCTGCACGCAGGATTGCTTCTACACAACCCGATTGGAAGAAAAACCAAGCCGGTTTTCTCGCAATGGATATTCATGGTAATGTCGGCGGATTCTCATTACGCAACGGTTTCCAATATGCTCATTCGGAAAATGGTGTACATACCCTTATTGATTCGGAGCATTTATTACCGAAAGAGGAACATGAAGTTCAAAGCACATAACAGATACGTAAAAATACGGCTGCCTAAAAATGAATTTGAAGTTTACTATATAATTAAACTTATCAAATTAATACAAATACTATTGTCATTTATTCTAATTCGACTTTCATTGTTTCAATACGTTTCGTTTTATCATCTGCTGCAGTTTTAATCTGCTCTACCTCCTTAATCCAACCGTCATTATATATAATGAATTTAGCTTCTAATAACCAAGTAAGATTTTTTACATCTTCTCCTGTTGGGGGTTCAATCTCCATACTCTTTGACATGTTAATCAAGTAATTTAATGTTTCTTTTCTTAATTGCTCTTCATCAACTACCTGTTTCATTTTTAGTATCGAAAATTCTTCGGTAAAGTTTATTGAATCGAGTGATAAAGAAAATTTAGAATCAAAGTCTTCACCACCGAGCGAATTAGGTTCTTTCAGGTCCCTCTGTAATAACTCTTTTAGTTTAAACTGTCGCCCATGAAAGCTATGAAACAAATGTATAAATGCAAGCCCTTTTTCTTCAATAGCTGATTCTGTCAACGCAATTTTCTCAAGTTGTTCAATTTGCTCTTTCATTTTTGCAATACTCCCAAGGTCTTTCTTAACATCCTTATAACTCTTTTCCATCTGTTTTTTAATCTCTTTCATATTAAGAAATTTTTTGAACTCACCCATTTCATCTGTTTCATAAACTATTTTCATATCCTTACAACCCTTCGACAATCTTCTCAGTATCTGACTTTCAGTTTTAATATTACAACTCGTGCAAAGCCATTTAAGAGTATATGATTTTTTCGTTTCTTTTGTAACCATAACATCATAATAACTCACCGATCTTTCATGTGCGGTTGTATCCTTCCCAGTCAATTTCACTGTTTCAAATGTTACTTTATACTGTAGTTTATCACCCTTTTCCCAAAAGGAGATAATATTTACTGTCGAATCTTCTGGATTGATTTGTGAATGTACCGAACCATATAGAGTTATAAACAGAGTAATGAAGATAATAGTTTTCATAAATTTTATAACATATGCTTTTCCGAATGACAAATCAAAGGACTGAATTTTCGATGGATGCTTATGGAGTAAATAGTATATCTCACCGTTTTGGTTTTGAATAGTTGTTTTATTAAGTGTCATGATACAATTTAAAAGTAATTTTCATTGAATAATCAAATAAATTTTTAAGACGAGCTAACTGCGGATATACATACTCAATTAATCTTCTTACCTGAGTACCCCCATAGGGTTGACATTTTTCGTTCCTCTCCATACTTCAAAGTGCAAATACTCACCATCAATCGTTTCGCCGGTAATTCCTACAGGTTGCCCTTTTTGAATATTGTCTCCTTTACGAACATATGTTTTAAATAAATTACCATATACGGTTCTGATTCCGTTTGTATGTTCTACAATAACGATAGTGTTATAACCCGATAATGTATAAACAAGCGAAACGACTCCATCGGATGAACATAAAGCTCTTGTACCCGTTTTTGCCGAGAAATCGACACCGGGATTCTGCAATATTACACCCGATTTATCATTTTTATATATACCATAATTTCGTAATATTCTTGTGCTCTCCAAAGGGTATCTGAAATTCCCTTTGTTCACTACACTATTCTGATTCTTTTCGTGCTTCGGCTGTAAATTTATCTTTTTCGATTTTTTCTTTTGTTCACGAGCCAATTGTTTAAGCAGATCGGCAATTTTTCCCGCACTACGTTCTTTTTCACGTAATTCCTTTTCCATCAACACCTTGTTTTTTCTAATCTCAGCCAGCTGCCCCGAATTAGCCGAAATTTCCTTATCCAATCTACTTTTTTGTTCCGTTGTCAAGAACAATTCTATTTCATTATTACCTGTTAAAGAATCTAATTTCAGAGCTTCCGCTACTATATTCTGATAATCGCTTTGAACCACTTTTCTTTGTTCAACTATCGTTTGAAATGTTGATTTCATTGCTATAGACCGTGCAATTGTACGCGCCTCATATCTATCGGGCGAAACAGTATTATTATGTCGTGCATAATACTTTGCCAATGACATTAAATTAGTTCGCATAATACTGTCTTTTACAAAAAGTTGTTGCGCTGCATTGCTTAACTGCGTGGTCGAATCGTGTAAGAGTGAAAGCCGACTTGCCAACTGCCCCGCTTTGTGCTGTAAATTTTTACTTTCACTCTGTAGATTTTTTAGGCGATTTTTTCGTACTTGCTCATTCTTTTTTAATCGAGCAAGTTCATTTTTTGTCGTTTTTATTGCTTTCTTAATCTGATGTAAAGAGCGTTTTGCTTTTTTTGAATCACCTTTTGCTTGAATAATGAACGAATCAGAATAAAAACTTAAACTGATAAGAGTAATACAAACAAAAAGTATTCGAAATCGAAACATATTCCTTTATCCGAAAGTGACATCAGTATTCATCCGTTTTCACTCTTGTTATTGTAGCTCCGAGACTGCGAAGTTTATCTTCTATGGCTTGATACCCCCTATCCAAATGATATACTCTCAATATCTCCGATGAACCTTCAGCAACCAAAGCGGCTAGAATCAAACTTGCACTTGCACGTAAATCGGACGACATAACCGTTGCACCGGAAAGAGTATGTCCTCCTTGTACCAAAGCGGTATTTTCATGAACATCCACTTTTGCACCCAATCGTTGTAACTCCGGAACATGGTGAAATCGAGTGGGGTAAATCATATCCGTTACACGCGAAGCACCGTCAGCCGTCATCATATAGGCAACCCATTGCGCTTGTGCATCGGTCGGAAAACCCGGATAAGGAGCGGTTGTAATATCCACCGGCTTTGGTGCATCATTCATTTCGATAGTAACGGTATTGCCTGTTACATCTATTTCGCATCCGCTTTCTTCCAGTTTAGCAATAACTGCCGTTAAGTGATATGGGTTTACGCCGTCAAGTCGTACTTTACCGCGAGTCATAGCAGCACCAATAAGAAAAGTAGCTGCTTCTATTCTGTCAGGTATTATTTCATCCTCTACAGGTTTTAACACATCAACTCCCTCAATTTCCAGAGTTGTTGTTCCGATACCTTCAATCTTTGCCCCCATCTTTACAAGTAACTTTGCCAAAGCCGTTACTTCCGGCTCCAAAGCTGCATTTGTGAGTATGGTATTCCCTTTTGCCAATACGGCAGCCGAAAGAACATTCTCGGTTGCTCCGACACTTGATATATCAAAATGAAAACGTGTGCCTTTTAATCCGCTTGTATGGGCATTTATATAACCGTTTTCAATATCTATAGTTGCGCCCAATTTTTCAAGACCGCGCAAATGCAAATCAACCGGACGCGGCCCGAATGCACAACCGCCCGGTAATGAGACACGCGCCTTCCCATATCGTGCAATTAAGGGACCGAGTACATTGATGGAAGCGCGCATTTGTTTTACATGCTGATACGGGGCTTCATAGCTATTTATGTTGGTCGAATCTACAAAAAGTTCATTTTGGTTTAGTTCCGAATGGATGCCCATTGCTCCGAGCAGTCTCGTAATTGTCCAAATGTCTCTGATATTCGGTGTATTGTGAAATCGGTAAACTCCGGGCTGTAGCAGTACAGCAGGTATAATGGCAAGAGCGGCGTTTTTTGCTCCCGAAATACGAACCGACCCATTTAGACGTACTCCGCCCTCGACAATAAACTTATCCATAATTATTCAGTGTTATTTTGATGTTCTTGTTTTTTAGTTGTGAACTACAAAAGTACGGACACTTTCAGTATAATATGACGGAACGGCTTTATGGCAGGATCAGGAGTCTCCGTTTTCTATAAGTTCTTTTGTCCGTTGTTGCCTATAGTCAAACATGTTTTCCGTTATTCGTCGAAAGAAAAGCATATCGACAACCCTACCGATTATTCCGAACGGTAATTCATAGATAAAAGTATCCGTCATAATTGTCTGCTTACCATCGAAAACAAATTCTCTAATCTGCTTCATGCTTTTAAAAGGACCTTTTAACTGCATATCAGATAAGCGAAAAGGAAAATCATATTCGAAAAAACGAATATGTGATTTCCGCTCCGGCAACCCCATACTTTTAATTGATAGTTTTATCTCTTGCCCCAATCCTGCTTGAGTATAAGATTCGAGCTTTACCTTAACAAAGGAAGGTGTTATTTTTAGTAAATTTTGCGGATTTGTGTGGAAATTAAAAACAGTTTCAGCAGATGCAATAATAGCAACAGATTTTTTAATTACAGTCATTACTAGAAAGATACGTTTGAAAAACTAACTATTCATCCGGTGAATCATTTTCCGTCTTTACAACCGAAGTATCTATATAACGAAAATCTATTGTTCTCTTATCGGTATTTATTCTCACTATTTGCACTTGTAATTTTTCACCGATACGGAATATTTTTTTTGTTCTTCTTCCAATAAGTCGGAAATTCTTCTCATCAAATACATAATAATCACCTGTCATATCACGTAAAGGAATCAAACCTTCTATACACAATTCATCAATCAATACGAATAAACCGAAATTTACGATACCGGAAACCGTACCTGTTAATATCTCGCCAAAATGTCTTTGAGCCAATTCCACTTGCGCTACTTTTATGGATGCACGCTCCGCTTCCACCGAACGACGTTCTGTTAAAGAACAATGTTCCGCTCCGAAATGTGCCCATCGTCTTAATTCCTGTACTTTCGACTGAATATCATTAGTATGTGCATACAGTTTTAACAAACGATGTACCATAATATCAGGATATCGTCGTATTGGGGAAGTAAAATGAGCATAATCCTTAAAAGCAAGACCAAAGTGACCTATATTGGAATCGGAATAAATTGCCTTTGCCATTGAGCGCAATAAGAATTGATTGATAACATCACGCTCGGGCAATTCCGAAACATCATTTATTATTCCGTTTATTTCTTTTGAGCTCAGATTTTGTGTTTTTGTCTTAATGCCTAAAGTACCGACAAAACGTAAAACATCGCGTAATTTTTCGGCATCGGGTTTATCATGCACCCTATAGACAAAAGGTACACTTCCTTTAATTCCGAATGTTTTTTTTACTGTATGTATATGTTCTGCTATTGTTTTATTTGCCAAAAGCATAAACTCTTCAACAAGTGATGTTGCATCGGTACGGGAACGCAACACCGCTTTTATCGGCATTTTTTGTTCATCAAGAATAAACTTTATTTCTTGCGTTTCAAAGTCAATGCCGCCCTGTCGAAAACGTTTTTTACGTAAAGTATAAGCAAGTGCATTAAGCCGAAGTATTAAATCCTTAAACCGTTCATCCTTTTCAGGTAATGTTTGTTCGGGATTATCAATAACTTTCTGTACTTCATTATAAGAATAACGACGAGTACTTTTTATAATCGTTTCTTTTATTTCATATGATTTTACTGCACCGAGCGGTGACATTTCCATAAGAACGCTATAGGTTAAGCGCACTTTATTCGGTACTAATGAACATATATCGGTGGATAAAGATTCCGGTAACATCGGAACAACCCTATCAACAAGGTATGTACTGTTTCCTCTCCGTAATGCTTCTTTATCAAGCTCAGTACCTTCACGTACATAATAACTCACATCGGCAATATGCACACCAAGTAGTTGATTTCCGTTTTCAAGTACTTCAAGCGAGAGAGCATCATCATGATCTTTTGCATCATCGGGGTCAATCGTTATTACCACCGATTTTCTCATGTCAAGCCGATCCTTCAATTTGGTCATCGGCGGTATAATTGCAACAGTTTTTGCTTCAACCTCCACATTTTCAGGAAATATTCCTGTGAGCGCGAATTCTCTTAAGATTGCATCAAATTCTACGGCTATATCCCCCGAATTTCCTAAAACCTCAATAACAGCAACTTCAGGACTTTTATGAGGATTATCCCAACGTAAAAAACGGGTAATCACTTTATCGCCGTGTTTTGCTCCGTTCAGATTTCGCGGATGAACAAGAAAGTCAACAAGATATCTATCATCATCATCGGGTGTTACAAAGAAAAAATCTCCCTCATGTTCAATTTTTCCACCAATTACCAATTCGTTTCTTGAGACTATACCGGTTACTACACCATAAGGCTTTTTATCTTTTTTGAGAGCTAAAAGTTTTACTTTTACTGTATCGCCATCAAGGGCTGTTTCACAGTTGGCTGGTTTTATGTAGATTGTCGGGAAATCGGTATCTCCTGTTTCAACGATGCCGCGATTTTGTACGATTCTTAATACCCCGCTAAATTCATTACTGAAACCTTCGGGTTTCCAGCTATAACGTCTTCGTGTAGATTTATGAATTTCTTTGCTGCTAACCAATATTTCAATTACTCTTTTTAACTGAGTATATTCAACAGAATTTGACTGAATTCGGAGATTTTTCGCTATTTCGTTCAAACGCACAGGGTTAGGATGAGCCGAACGAACACAATCAAGCACT
>JALHLL010000059.1 GCA_022844575.1 bacterium | reverse complement strand
TTTGCATAAGGATTTGCAATTGCTCTTACTGACAGATTAAAGGATTGGTGCGTATTCGGTAAAGGATTTCCTTTAGAATCGGACTGGTTTCCATTTTCCGTTACTTTATTGTTCTGTGAGTAAAGATACGATGCATCAACATTAAGCCAATCAAGCATTGAATATGTAACTCCCCCGCCAAAAGCAAGAAGCCCTTCATAAGAAAGCGAGGTACGACGATTTGTATCAATTCCTGTTTGCGCTTCTACAATAGTATTTGTCGAAAGAGTAAGAGCTATGCCTACATTTTTCTTTTGCCACCAAGTAGGTAAACGACGTTCTTTTTTTTCGGTTACTTCCTCGTCACGATCATCATATTCATCATTCGATGATTTTCCTTTTTGAGCGTAAGCATCCTGTAATGCCACCACTGAAAAAACAAGAAGCAGACATACTATTATTCTGAAAAGCGATTGTGCAGTGGCTGTGGTCATTGTTAATACCTGCTCTAATGTTGTTTCATGAAGTTCGGCGATTTTCTCAGCTATGTGTCGTACAAACAGTGGTTCATTACGTTTACCCCTGTAAGGTACGGGTGCCATATATGGACAATCCGTTTCTATCATAAGTTTATTTATGGGTGTCTTTTGCACGACATTTGCCAAGACGGATTTTTTATATGTGATATTGCCTGTATAAGAAATGTGCATACCCAGTTTAAGCGCGCGTTCCAATACATGCTCATCGGAGGAGAAACAATGCAGCACACCGTTTAATGTACCGTCTTGTTCCTCTTCAATTATAGAAAGCACATCCTCATCAGCTTCCCGATTGTGAATAATTGCCGGTAGCCCTGTTCTTTTGGCAATTCGTAATTGTTCCCTAAAAACCGTTTTTTGCGTTTCTTTTGGCGCAAAATCATAATAATAATCAATACCTATTTCACCTATTGCAACAACCCTGACCTCCTCCGACTGTCTTTCAATATAGTCAAGCGTTTTATGAGTTACCTCATGTGCATTATGGGGATGCACCCCGATACCTCTGTATATTCTCTCGTCGCTTTCGGCAAGCTTTTGCACAGCATCAAAATTACCTGCATGAATAGATGGCACTATTATCGCTTTCAATCCATTATCAAATGCTCGTTTAAGCATATCTTCCCTATTATCGGAAAATTGCTCATTATCTATATGTGCATGGGTATCTATCATATATACAATTCTATGAAGTAAAAAGCACGTTCCCATACGGAAACGTGCTTTCATACATCTTTTTTTGAAGAAATTTTTAGTTCAGATCTTTTACCAATTCACGCGCAATAACTATATGCTGAATCTCCGAAGTGCCTTCATAAATCTCGGTAATTTTTGCATCTCTCAGTAAACGCTCCACCTGATATTCGCGGACATAACCATAACCACCATGTACCTGAATTGCTTCCAAAGCTACTTCCACCGCAAATTTTGAAGCGAGTAATTTTGCTTGAGCGGCTTCCTTTACAAAGCGTTCATGTTTATCTTTCATCGTAGCGGCTTTATACACCAACAAACGCGCTGCTTCAACCTTTGTTGCCATTTCCGCTATTTTCATCTGAATCGCCTGCAATTCGGCAATCGGTTTACCAAAAGCTTTTCTTTGTTTGGCATATTCAACCGAACGCTCAAAAGCACCTTGTGCAATTCCTAATGCCTGCGCTGCAATTCCGATACGTCCACCATTCAAACTTTCCATAGCAATGTAAAATCCTTTACCAACTTCGCCGAGTATATTTTCTTTCGGTACAACAACATTGGTAAGTCCTATCGAACATGTATCACTTGAGCGTATTCCTAATTTATCTTCCTTTAAGCCGGGTTCAAATCCGGGACTTTGCTTATCTACGATAAAACAAGTAATCCCTTTATGTTTCAGTTCTCTATTTGTTTGCGCAAAAACTATATATGTATTTGCCGATGTTCCATTTGTTATCCAGTTTTTTGTGCCGTTCAATACCCAATCACCGTTCTCATTCTGAACAGCCGTTGTGTGTTGTTTTGTTGCATCGGAACCCGCTTCCGGTTCACTTAAACAAAAAGCACCAAGTTTCTGACCACTTGCCAAAGGTCTTAAAAAGGTTTCCTTCTGATAATCATTACCGTATGTTTCAAGCCCCCAGCACACAAGCGAATTATTAACAGACATAATAACGCCCACACTTGCATCCACTTTGGAAAGTTCTTCCATTGCAATAACATAGCTTATTGCATCCAATCCCGCACCACCCCATTGCTCAGATACCATCATTCCAAGAAAACCGAGTTCGCCGAGTTTTTCGACAATCTCTTTCGGAAATACACCGTTTTTGTCACGTTCTATAACCGTCGGCGCAATTTCATCGCGTGCAAATTCACGTGCAGTCGTCCGTATCATTTCTTGTGTGTCATTGCATTGGAAATTCATAAGAATCAGTGGTATAAGTGCATAAAAGTGTATAAGATTACAAAAATCCGAATTTTCCTTCAAAAAACAGGGATTTACTTATACTTTTATATAACAAAGCTTAGTTATTTTATGAGTCAGCGAAATGGAACATACTGATTCCTGCAGCTACGGCTACATTGAGCGATTCCGCCTTACCATAACCCTTAATTATATATGTTCCTGTTAGATACCGTATCAATGACGGCTCTATCCCCATGCTTTCATTACCGAAAACAAGAACAGTCTTGTCGTTACGGGAACATTCGTTTAATTCTTTTTCTCCATTAAGTAGTGCCCCTAAAATGGAATAGTCGGAGGGTATAGTACGTAAATACACTTCTAAATTATTTGATTCACAAACCGTTATTCGGAATAATGAACCCATTGTTGAACGGACTGTTTTCGGGTTAAACCTATCGGCACACCCTTTACCCAATATTATACTCTCGAAACCAAACCATTCGGCTGTACGTATAATCGTACCGACATTACCCGGATCCGCTACCCTATCAAGTACTATAATTTTTTTGTGATGTACATACGTATTTTCTGATGGGTATCTTGCAATGGCAATAATGTCCTGCGGTGTTTTCGCATCGCATAATGAATCGAACTCCGATGCCTCTGCTATAAAAACCTCTATGCCCTTGCCTGAAAATTCTTCAGCTAAATATATTATATCCGTACTTGTGTTATTACGTATAACTATAGAAGAAACCTTATATTCACTACGAATAATCTCTCTGCAAAGTTTCTCACCCTCTACCAAAAACGATTGTTCTTCATCGCGTACCTTACTACGGTGTAAAGAACGAATGTACTTTCTTTGTGCTTGGCTTAGTTTTGGAAATGACAACGACATTAATACTATCCGAATACTTGGTTTAAAATCAATATGACGATTTTTTACCAAATGACAAGTAATACCGGTAACATGTGCTTCAGTCTCATCGCGCAGAATGTGCTTATGCCGTTATTTGGAAACCCAATAAATAACGGCCGGTACAATTAGCCAAAGAAGTCCTTTTATCAAGAAGAACAAAAAGCCCCACATACCTAATCTTTTTAGCCATGTTGCTTTTTTGTTATCCGAGGGTTGTTTCGTCTTCACAAAATCAACTTTTAATGTGTTAGAATACTATATGTTTTGAACTCCGATTTCATTGGTACGGGTTCGCCTTTTTCACGTGCGGCCGCCATGTCGGCAAAGCCGCGTTTATGTCCTTCCAGAAACTCCGGAGATGTCATCCAGGCTTTAAAACTTTCCTCATTTTCCCAATAACTCACTACCATATACTTACCTTCCTCATCGTTTTGTCGTATTACGTGCATTGTAAGAAAACCCGGTAAAGTATCAATTGCATGCGCTCTTGTTTTGAACAATTCTTCAAATCGCTCCTGATAACTTTCCAAGCATGTGATAAAGTTAACTGCTACAAAATTTGCATCGGAGAAAGTTATATAGATATACCTATTCTGTTTGTAAAAAAACAAAAGTAATCATTATTTAGATTTAGTCCAAATAAAAAGACTTCTTTTTTACAAACCTTTCACCTCATATGTAACAGTCCCCTTTACCCCCTCATCATCATAAAAATCCGTGAATCGTATCGTATAATAGAAACCCTCTTCCGATTTCAGTACATAAGCACGTTTACTGTTCACATAAAACTTATTGTTCTCCAAATCAAAATACTTCCAATCATATCCTATTATATCACGCGAGGTTTTATAGTGGAACGTTTCCGCATCGCTCCTTGTAACAGTTTCAAAATGATGTGCCGTATCTTTCGATACTCTCACACTTTGCTCATTTATCAAAACACCGGTAACCGAGTATGCCGTAAACTCCGGTTCATAAAACAAATGTGTGTATCTTGTAAATAATAAATCCCATGTATTTTTTTCCGGCTCACCGTACAGAACTTTCGGTTTGCTTAGTACATTAAGGTGAATAAACTGATAATCCTTCTGTTTTGTTATCGTAATTACCGTATCATTTTTATTCTGAAGCTCTGCAATTCGTATCGTATATTCTTTATCGGTAATATTTACAAATTGCATTTTTCTGAAACCCAATTTTTTACCTATTTCATCGGAGCCCAAGTCAATAATATATACATTACGATTAAAACTATATTTACTTTCCGATTTCTCATACCATTTGCCAAAGGCGGTTGAATCCTCTGTTAAAGAAGGAGTATCGTATTTCCAATCTGTCTCCGCAATGGTGGGCATTGATGTTACACCGAGAAAATCTTGTGTACTTTTTACTTCATGAAGTCGCATGAATAATGCTGAATTAAGAATAACAGAAGCATTTTTCTCATCGCATGAAAAACCAAGCTGCCAAGTATTTATTGGCTGCGAAAGTACAATAGATTGGCTTTTCAGAGAATAAAAAAACTGCGTTCCATATAAAGCACCCATGCCTATACTTTGTCTTTTTGTCGAGGAATCAATAAGTACAGGTTGCATAGGTATATCTTCAGGCATACAACCCGCAAATAATACGATACCAAAAAGCACTATGTATTGTAGAACATTTTTCATACACTAATTTCTGTTAATCAACCCACTCGGCAACAAATACATTCGTAGAGCGTGTCGGTGTTCTTTCTTTATTACGATTACTGCACCATGCAATTTTTTTACCGTCGGGCGAAAACATCGGAAAAGCATCGAATGTACCCGAATGGGTAATTTGCTCCACATTTTTCGTTGCAATATCAATCATAAAAATTGCAAATTCCCTTCCGCCTTTATCCATTGAATGATGATTGGAACAAAAGAGTATTTTTTTACCGTCAGGGCTGAAAAACGGAGCCCAATTTGCACCTTTTAAATTTGTAATTTGCTCAACGTTACTTCCCTCTATATCAGCTGTATAGATTTGCAATTCTTTCGGTTCAACAAGTCCTTTTGATTGTAATTCCTTATACGCTTTTACTTCGGCCTCGGCAACGGGTCTGCTTGCACGCCACACAATTTTTTTTCCATCCGGTGAAAAGAAGGCACCGCCATCATAACCGAGAGTATTAGTCAACTGTTTCAATTTTCCGTTACTTATTTCATATCTCCACAATTCCAAATCGCCAGATCTGTTTGATGTGAATATTATATATTTCCCATCGGGTGATACTGTCGCTTCCGCATCGTATTTAGGGGATGCAATTAATTTTTTACGATTTTTTCCATTTCCATCGGCAACATAAATATCATAGGAATCATAAATGTTCCATACATAACGCCCCTCCGCAAACATGGTGGCCTCGGGACATTTGTCACCTGCTTCATCGGTTGAACCGTAAATAATTCTGCCGTCTTTCAAAAAGTAGGAGCAGGTTGTACGTCCTTTATCAATACTTACCAAACGATGCTTTTTACCTTCAGGCAGATGCGAAGCATCTGCATTCATTATAAAAATCTGGTCGCACCCTTGTTTTGTGAGTGAATCCCAATTACTTTGAAAAATAAGTTGCTTGCTGTCAAATGACCAATATGCTTCCGCATTATCGCCACCAAATGTAAGCTGTCTAATATTCTTAAAGTGTTTCTCATTCGGATAAAGAAGTGGATCGCTCGCACCCGTCTGTGCATTTAACAATCCGGAGAATGAGCAGAAAACAATAAAAAGATTAAGTACATTTTTCATATTTGAAATTTTTCCTAAAAATTAACAATTACCATTCCATTCTTAAAGAACAGTCTAAAGAAAATAATCTACCGAAAGCAATAGGTTGCTGGGTCATTGAAGAAGTATGTGCCACACCCGTCGAAGTAGTTGAATTGATATTCTGTACATTCAATAGATTTTTCACGCCGTATGATATATCAAGGAGTGGTGAAAAAACATTATGTTTTACGATACAATCAATCATCAAATACCCCTCAATTAAACCTGTTGTCATAGTATTATCTTCCGCCAAACGAATATTCCGAACTGAGCCATTATACTTCAAATTTATTACCGGAGTAATATCGGTTAATAGATTATCATATTGTACACTTGCTTGTATATCATGCGAAAAATAATATTGCGGAATGTCGAAATTCGCCGAAAGCTCATTGTAACGACCCGTTACACCATAAGCAGCTGAAAGTCTTAGCGTTTCCGTTATACATTCAGCAGTGGCATTAAATCCTAAAGAACGAAAACGCCCTATATTAACATATGAATAAAGGACATCGGAAACTTGTGCCAATGTAATCAGATTGCTGATATTATTATAAAAAAGTGCAATATTTGGCTTTACAATAGTTTTATTAAAACTGTGAAGTGAAGATATTGCTACTTGGAAATTATCGGATTTTTCAGCACTTAACCCTGTATTTCCTTGTATATTATGATTAATATCAACAAAGTAAAAGCCTAATTCCCTTAATGATGGTGTTCTGAAACCTCTCGCATAACTAAATCGTGCCGAAACATCATCACTGAAATCGAATTTAACATTCGTTGAAGGAATAACAGGTGCAACATATCTGGTATTATGTGAAATTCGCAATCCCGGTTGTAGGGTAATTACGCCAAACATTTTCGTGGTAAAACTTCCGAAAGCAGCATAATCGCCTATGGTTTGTGTACCCTCAATTATTTTTTTCCCTCTATTTTCATCACTATTTATGTCAAGCCCGAATTGCAACTGCCCCGATTGCAATGTATTATTATAAACCGTCCTTATCATCCACGAGTTAAAGATCGAAGTATCATGATCGCTTGATTCGGTTGTCTGTGCATTTTCAAGCGTAAATAAGTTTTTTACGAAACGTTTTTTTTCACGCTCATAATTGGATATATTGGCGGTAACGGAGAGTTTCGATGATGTATCAAAATCTATATCAGCCATTAAAGTATGATTGAATCTTGATGTTTTATATGTTTCATCAAAAGCACGTTCTTTATACGGTAATTGCGGTTCCCCTCTATTCAATATCAATTCATTAAAATAACGTCCGTCATACCGTAATATCAGTCCGTCAAAATTATTCCGCATTTGCCATGATGTAAAATATTGCTCTCGCGGTTTCCATTGGCTTGCTCTTACGCTTTCATTCAAACCATCGGAATTATAACCGCCAAAAAAATAGCGACCGAAAGATACTCTTGCCCCAAAATCATCGAATGTTTTCTCAATATCAATATCGGCATTATATGTACCCACCGATTCATAATATGTATTAGCATTCGTTTTTAATGCTGGTGATGAATTTGCCTTTGTAATTATATTGACAACCCCGCCAAGTGCATCCGTACCATATTGAACGGACATCGGTCCTTGAATAAGTTCTATTCTTTCTACATCATTAAGTAAAATTTGGCTTACGTCAATATTTCCATTCAAACGCCCTATTACCGGAACACCGTCAATAAGAAATTTTACATTCTGTCCTGAGATTCCCTGTAAACTGACACTGCTACCCAAAATATTATCTTGTGAAAGACGGATATTATTCTCCCATTGAAGAATATCTCTTACCGTATTGCCTTGCTGTGCATCTATTTTTTCTCTATCAATAACTTTTATCGAAAAAAGTGATTCATTCTGAAGGGTGGGGGTAAAATTGCCCGTTACCACTACCTCATCCATAAAATTATCCTGTTTTGCCAAAGCCACAAATATCGTATCCGCTTCGGTACAAGGCACTGACTTTGTTTTATAGCCGATATATGTAGCAGAAACCGCAGTGCAGCTCTCACTCGAACGATACTTAACGATACCCTGATAATTCGTTCTTTTCTTAATTACTTTTTTTCCTGTTGAAATACCAATGGTGGTAAATTGCAAACGTTGTTTTGTTATACTATCTGTTACTATAATACAAACATCTTTTTGTGAAGAAAGGACAGGGATGCTACACAAAAGTAGCACCCCTATAATGTGAAATGTTAATAATGCTCTATTTAATTTCGATTTCAGCATCATATCGTTCGTGGTTACGGAAGAGCCCTACAACCATTCTCTTTATTATTTGGTTATCAACAATTTTTGCGTGGATGAAAAACTTTCATTGCCGACTGTTACCAAATACATTCCACCCGATAATTGAGGCATAGTGAGTGTTTGCAATCCGCCTGCATTTTCCAATATTTGCGAATAGAGAATATCGCCCAAAGTATTTTGTACCGTCACTTTTACCGTTTGAACCGATTCATTACCAAGAACAATATTTACATTTTCCGACCCCGTCACAACATTAGGATATAATGAAAAAGCACCGGTAACATTTCCTGCATTATCATAAACGGATGATGTGAGAATCTCATCCAGACTATAAGTTGTCGAACCTGTGGCACTACCGCCAAAATCTTGGAACACTAATTTGAAGATTTTATTCTCTTGTGTTTTTACAAAATATGCCGTTGTTTTATCAATTGACCACGCCGTGCCTGTAAAGGTTTTCCATGTAAAACCTATCGTATTAATTTCCGCACTATAAGCACTTTCTTCAGGAGCCGCACTTTGATTTGCACCATTTGCAATTTTAGCTACCGCCGTATTAAAGTTGGAACGAATACCGGCAACCACATAAGGTACCGTATTACCGGACATATCTTTCGTATAGTCAACATACTTTCCGAATACTATATCCCATTCGGAGCTCTGCGGTTCAATATCAACGCTTTTTTTAGCGCTAAAACTGTAATACCCGAAATTTCGTTCGCTGAATTCCGCTTTATTTACTTCAGCACTTACTTCATCCGTACCATCCAAGTTTGCATATTTGAACAAATATTTACCGGCAGCCAGCGCTGTTATAAATACTTTTTTCATCGAATTATCAAGAAACTTTACAACAAACACCGAGTTACCCGTTATAGTATGAGAGCCCACATTATATTCGCCCCAACCGAAATTTCCTGTGTTATAATCAACACCTCTGTTAAAAGCCCCCATACTCCAATCGGTAGTCGAATTGATTGTTCGTTCCCATGTACTCAGGTCTTCAGCTTTTAAAGTTTCCCCAAAGGTTGACTCCGAACTATTCGGTATATAGTATAATTCCGCACCTTTACCCTCGTTTACAAGTATGGATGATGAAATATTTTTGATCTCGAAACCCATATCCCAATCAGCTACGGGGGTGTTTTTTACAACGCCATCGCTAAGTGAGACAAACACTTGGTCGCTATAACTCGGTTTCATAACAACTGTTTTCAGATTCTCGCCTGAAAACACAGTACTCCATGTCATACAAAAAAGCGATATTGCAGTTAGTACAGTTTTTTTCATGATAATGCCATTTATTAGTTAAAACTTTATTTGTAAAAACAAATATATAGCTTTCTTAGATTGAATCCAAACAAGAAGATATGAATTCGCAAAATTCTCAGCCAACTCAAGTTCATCAGCACAATAATCCGGCATTAGATGCTATTATTCAAACCAGCATTGCGGCAGAGTATATACGGCAGCAAGTAGATGGGGTATGCGGAAAATTGGGAATCAACGGAACACAATATAATGTTCTACGTATCTTAAAAAGACATCATCCTCAAGGTTGCTCACGAGGCGAGATTCTGACACACCTCATTGAAAAAAGTGTTGACGTTACGCGGGTAATTGATGCCTTAGAACGTAGAGGTTTTGTGGAGCGAGCGCGTACAACAAGCGATAGGCGACTTTCCTTAAGCATGATAACATCGACGGGAATAACCTTACTTACCGATTTGGATGCCGAATTCATGATTCTGCTTAAAGATATCGGCAATAAATTGGAAAACGAACAATGGCTGAACCTTTCGCAACTCTGTAAACTTTTGTATAAAGAATAGTAACAGAATTTCTATTATTAGAACATCCAAGCTATCGTCGTCATGAAACGGTTATTCGATTGCAAAGAGTTATTTCCGAGCGATTGTCTTAATGGAAGTTGTATGTTTACACCTACCATAAGGTTTTCCCAAAAAACATCCGCACCTAATAAACCGTTCAACAAATAACCACCCGTTACCGAGATAGGCGTATCATTGATACCATCGGAACTTGATGTTTCACCATATAAACCCATATTAGGCATTATTTTCCACGTATCATTATCAAGAACGGCAAATAGCCGTAGGTTACCCGAATAACGATTTCCGAAACGATAGTTATTGGAATTTGCAGTATTTATTTTTGCCTGTCCGTCGGTACTTAGTCCGTATTTACCCAATCTTAAAATGTATTGTGCAAGAAAAAGGAAATCAACACTGCCGGTACCTAATTGAAAATTCGGATTATCAACTTCATTGTTCGAAACAGCTTCCGAATAGTGGTATTTACCAGTAGGTAGTTTTATACCACCGCCGGCAATTAAAGCATGCGAAAATTCGTCAGCTGCGCATGTATTATCTTGCTCAATAATATTATAATTTGCTGCAAAAGCAATATCACCCAAACCATCCAAATTGATTGAACCTGTTCGTGTATCTTGTGTGTTAAGCGAATAAGGAATACTTGCCATTATTTGTAAACGGTCGGCGGGATAATAACGACCCAAAAATTCGGTAACTCGAAATGTTTCTTCAGTTCTGAATCGCTCTCCCATATTCAAATGCGATTGAAAATTCATGGTGCGATAGCGCATTCCAATAAAATTACGGGACATATTCGGCTGTAAGCCGAAATATGTATTACTTGCACCGCATCCGCATACTTCACACGCATCTGTATTTCCACTCAGAGATAAAAACACTATAAATAGTGTGAATATGTATAAACGTATCAATCTCATTGTTCGGATAATAATTTATTTTTCAGGAATGTTTCGTCCGAGAGTGTTTTTAAGAAAACAATTATTAATCTTTTTTCTTCCGATGAAAGTTTTATTCCCCTTTCAGGACCGTTTTTCAATAATGGATCTAAAGTAGGACTATCCACGACACCTTTTTCATAATGATCGAGTACTTTCTCTAAAGTTACTATTCTCCCATCGTGCATATAGGGATCGGTTGAGGTAATATTACGCAAACTCGGTACTTTAAATGTATAGCTGTCTTGTTTATTGAGTGTAACACGTGACCTGCCGCTATCAGCCGCATTTTTTACAGACAATCCATTATTACGATAGCTCAAATCTGTAAAAAAAGTACCTTTATGACATGAAGCGCATTTTGAGTCGAATACTGATTTTCCTTGCATTTCTTCCTGACTTAATGATATCTCTCCCCTTTCATATTTATCGAATTTAGAATTGGAGGATATGCACATAAGCTGGAATTGGGCAATCGCTTTCAGAAATCGCCCTGTATCGATTGTATCGGAACCGAATGCTTTTTTAAATAAAGCGGGATATTTACTTGAGCGACGTAATTTTTCGAGAACATTCGGTAATTTTTCATCCATTTCATTATGTGCCTGAATCGGGTTTATAGGAAATAAATCCAAATCAGTAACACCACCATCCCAAAAAAATTCTTTTTGCCATGCAAGATTTTGCACAGGAGGTGTATTTCTGAGCGTCAATTGGTCGTCAATACCATGGCTCAAATCATGCCCCGAATGCGCAAATGCCGCAAATTGCTGATGACATGTTCCACAAGAAATAGAACCATCACGTGATAATATTCCGTCGTAAAACAATGTCCGACCAAGAATAAAACCATCGGGTGTAACGGGGTTTCTACTAAGATTATAGAGAGGAGCGGGGAAATTACTTGGTACTGAGAATTTTACTATGTCTTCAGTTACAGTTTGAGGATTATCATCATTACCACATGAAAGTAATAATATAGAACATAAAACAATAGGAATGTAATTCCTTAAAAGATTACATATTACTTGTAAGTTCATTGTAGTAACCTTCTTATAACTGAAAAAAAAATACCGCACTATTGTTATCTTTTCTCAATCCTATTGATTAATGATGTTTATCATTATGCACATGGTCGAAACTGAACATATTTACATAATTATTCGCTATATCAACAGAATTAGGCGAGAACATATATGAAGCATTAACCGCTAAAGAAATTGACTTTGCACCGGAAAATACTTTCATAATATCGGCAATAATATGTACTTCCGGTTTTATTGCCTCCCGTACGGTTGCCGGAGTCGAGCCCAAGCTTATGGTATTTGTTTTAACATTATTAAAGGGTTCTTTGCGATAACCGCCTATATGAAAACGAAAGTTTTTATCCACTTCGGTAATTGCCTGCGATTCACCTTCCATTTTAAAGAAAATATATCCTGAAATCCAATCCCAGAACATAGTCTTACCAAGTCCGCCCATATCCAAAGCACCGGTTCTATTTTCAATAGGTAATGTTGAACTCAAACTATCTACCCCGATGGTAAAACTCACATGCGTATAATCACCCTCCGGTACATTGCCAATCATAATTTTCTGCGAAGCTTTGACCTCCTCATCCACCAAAAAGTAACTTGAACTTTTCGGAACGGTATAAATAGTTCCCGTAGTCGTTTTAAGTGAAATATTAGTTATATAGTATTTAAGCATTGTGGGGGTAAACTTTTCATTTGCCGCATTGGTATATTCCTTACCAAGAGTCAATTCATCCACGCCCGCAACATTATCAAATTCCAGTACTATATCTCCCGTTTTGCTTTCATTCGGTGTCGAAGGTGTATGCGTATCGGAACAAGCGGCAAACATTAAGGAAAACAACATGGTTAAAGCCATGCTGAATGGAATACCTACTTTTTTACTTTGTTTTTTCATATATGGTATGTACAGTAATCAAAGGACTAAATATAATACAAATATAGATAAAAAAGTAATAAGATAGTTTTGTCCGAAAACTTTTCATTTGGAGAATACAAAACAAGCCATTCGGTACCTCCGAATGGCTTGTTAGCAATTATTACTTGGTATTTATCAGTGAAGAACAGAAAAAGGTATCACAAAGTTCCACCCTTCATTACCGGAGATGCGTATAAAATAAGCTCCCGAAGGAAGACTTTCCGTTGAAATCGGAACAGTATTTTTACCCGCAATGGCATTTACCCTCATCATATCAAGCACTTGTTCGCCGTTTGAGTTTACTATGTTTAAGTACACATTATCAGCAATCGTGCTGTTGAATGTAAATAGCCCCTGCGAATTAACTGGATTAGGACTAAATGAAGGATTCAAATTCTGAACAATTTTAAACATGTCGCCTTGTTTACAGGGCATATTTACGGTATCGGCGTCCTTCATAGACGTATCGACTGAATTATTAATTTCCACCGCAAATGTACAATATCGCCATTCGCAATCAAATGTGTACGTACCAAGAGATGCAGGTACATTCAGAGCTTCTCTTCTCTCCATAAACATTGGCTCGCACTCACATTGCCCACCTGAAAAAATGAACTCATATAAGCGAATATCAACATTATCAACTCCACAACTTTCCCAAGTAATAGTATAATTACCATCTACTCCATTACAAGAAGCATCGAATTCAAAACTATTTTCATCGATATTGACGAGATTGAGGGATGTGCCTGAACATGCAACAACATTACCGATATCTCCGATGAATCTGTAAATAGCATCACCCCTTGTTCCATTAGGCGTAGTTTTGTAAATGATACCACCCTCAAGTACATACTTACATATCCCTCTTGTACCGTTCGGTGTAACAGTCCATAATTGATATACCCTGTTTCCATAATGATTAAAAGTCGGCAATATCTCCGCTACGTGTCGCAATGTTCCGACTTTTAAAGCAGTCCATATCTCAGGCAAATAACCCGCTTGTAATATTCCCGCTATCAGTTGCGGCGTATTAATACCTAATACCGGTCGTGTCCAATATCTGTTGAGTACCGTTCCTTCTCCCGAAGAATCGGTAAGAGTGCGATGTTGCCCTTCTCTGATAAGAAAACGAATCTCATCTTCAGCACCAAAAACGTCAACGGAGAAAATGGTGTTTTTAAAAGTTCCGGCGGGAGTTGTTGTTTGTAATTGCGTTGAACGTTCCGCAGGTGTAGCCCTATAACCGTTAAAATAATGAAGCCGTGAGCCGTACTTGTTCGTTGTTGAGAACATTCGTCCGTCAATTCTGATAAGTGCCTCTTTTGTAGTACCGTGTTTTGTAGTGGAGTACATAATCACTTGAGCGGAACTTTGCATAACAGCAATAAAAATACATAATACACCGAAAGCGTATTTCATAACTGACCTTTGAAAAAATAAGTGAACCTACTATACAAATATAGGTGCTTATGTTTGCTTAGATACTACGACAAAACCACGACAAATTTCACTTGAACAGTCAATTGAAATCTATGTTTTTCGTGTATATGGGTTTATCATTAGTTTGCTTATAGGTACTATGGTTTACGGGCTTCATCATAAACACTCCCATTACTCGGATCGAGATAGCGGAGGTTTTTCCATAACATTGCATCGGGATATCCTTTAAAAATTCCGGCAATTTCTTGAAATTTAGAATCGAAGAATGACTGAATAATTATACTTCTGCTTGAAAGTCTTTTTTCCTTAAATGTAGCCATATCCTGAATAGCTGCCGCCAAACCTTGTAATGCTTGCTCTTTGTTTTTTGCCATCATTTCAAGCCCGTCAACATAATAGGAGAACATACTTTTCCTGAAATCATCAAAACGCAAATCATTAAACTCCGTAGCAAGGGCTATACGCGAAAACACGCCCGGCTCGGGAACTTTGGCATATCCTGCAGCATTATTATTGGCACCCAAAAGGCATATTTGTTTTGCAGTAGAATACATCTGTTGCCCATCCAGCTCTCCATATGTGTCCATATCCATGCCTAAAGCAATCAACAAATGAAAATCCAATAGGGAAGAGAACTGATCGAAACGAAGATTCTGGAATGTGAGGTTTGCATTTATCTGATATTCGAATGACCAATCTTTATCGAGAGTGCGATACACAACCGAACGCGCGTTCGTTTTCTTATCAATGATTCTATACGACGATACTGTTAAGTAGGCACTGTAACGATTTCCGGCACGACTTGTAACCGTAATTCCAATATCAACCGGAATTTTCGGTCCTTCCCAATCCATACCCGTATAACGCTGATTGTTCACATACATCTCAACATCCTGACGCATTGTACCCAAATCAATACGCTGCTCAACGGGTATTAAATCCGTGTTAACAC
>JALHLL010000058.1 GCA_022844575.1 bacterium | reverse complement strand
CGACAAAAAGCGTTAAACGTACCTTTTTTCGATTCGAATGGTACATGTGATATTCTTGATACAAGCCGATTACCGAATAAAGCGGGTATAGCGGCAGGAATAATGGGATTAAAGAAAATATCCCTCAAATCGAGAATAGGGGCACTTGTGTTTGCACTTAAACTTGGTTTATTACCCAAACAAAAAACGGGTGAAACATCATTAGAATATCTGAAAAGAATGAATCAGAGCGATGACATAATACTGCGCCTATGGGAACCCCTTATTATCGCAACGCTTAATGCACAACCCGCCGAAGCAGATGCCACATTATTGATAGAAGTATTAAAACGTGCATTTTTCGGTGGACGAGAAGCATCACAATTATTATTACCGAAGACGGGGCTTTCGGCATTGATAGAACCGTTTCCTCCGTGGTTGAAAAAAAACAAAGGTGAATTACGGCTATCCACATCGGTAAAGGAATTAAACTTAAATAAAAAAGAAAATACCATATCGGTATTGCTTGAAAATGATGAAGAATTAACAGCCGATATGATAATAAGTACTGTACCTGCCTTTGCCCTAAAACGTTTTGCCGATGAACACATACTCGGAGCAGAAACATATTCCTTACTTCAGGATATTGTTTTTTCTCCTATTATTTCCATTTATCTATGGTTCGACCGTGATTTTATGGATGAACAATTATGTGCAATGCTTAATACAACAACACAATGGGTATTTAATAGACGTTTATTAACAAAAGCAGAAAATGATATTATAAAAAAATATCCGGGACATATTTCTCTTACAATAAGTGCGGGTAATAATTTGGTACATACCGCGCCTGAAAAAGTGGTGCAACAATGTGTAGAGGAAATTAAACAATGTTTTCCAAAAGCACAATCGGCGGAATTGCTTTCATGGAAAGTAATAAAAGAAAAACAAGCTACATTTTTAGCAACGCCCAATATTGAGCCGCGCCGACCAAAAGCACAAACACTCGTAAAAAACTTTTTTCTTGCCGGTGATTGGACTGCAACGGGCTTACCCGCTACATTGGAAGGCGCAGCACAAAGCGGATTTGATGCGGTGAGTAGGTAATGTCAACCACATACAGAGAATTTTGCTGGTTATTTTGCTGCAGTAAATCATGTCATTCTGAACGAAGTGAAGAATCGGCTTTCATAATTTAGGAATAACGTGTACCGATTCTTCGTTGCACTCAGAATGACAGAAATTAAACTACCGTACGGAAGTGCGTAACTCAATCATATCAGTTTCGTAGTTTTGAATCAACAAGCAAAAGTGACAAAAACTGAAGTCTGATAACTTATCCGAAAGAATCTTTAAATAGTTATTTAACAAAACACAATGCAGATAAACATCCTTAAGAACTCTATTACTTTTCTGTTAATATGCTTACTTATTTTTTCCGAATGCAAATCAGCATCATATATTAAAAATGTGCTAAAGGGAGATATACATAAGCAATTATTAGCATTGAAAAATGTAAATATTATTCCAATGACTATCCCTAACAAGGTCATTGAAAATGCTACTATTGTCATAAAAGGGAACACCATACTTTCCATTAATGCGGCTATTCCCGACTCAGCGGAAATAATTGATGCCAAAGGGAAATGGCTTATTCCCGGACTTATTGATATGCATGTGCATACACTTACGGACGGGCATTTTAATACAAATTATACGACAAGAGCTGCCGCAATATTTACAAGTGTTCAAGATATAATGACTCCATACATAGCAAATGGAGTTACGACCATATTCGACCTGAATGCTATGGCAGGACATTTCGGGCAAAGAAATGAAATTTTACGTGGTGATGTAATTGGGCCTCGTATGGCATTAGCTGCAATGATAAATGGAGGAAAGGGATCCGGTCGAATAGCAAATTCTCCCTCAGACGGACGGCAGACGGTACGTATGATAAAAGCCGAAGGATATGAATTTGTAAAGGTATATTCCCAATTAGATGAAGAGACTTTCAAAGCTATTGTGGATGAGTCACATAAACTGGGTATGAAAGTAGTTGGGCATATACCCAATTCCTTTAGCGGTAAAATTGATAAAGCATTTGTACCGCATTTCGGTATGATTGCTCATGCAGAGGAGTTTTTTAAACAAACGGAAAGAGATTCAGTTCAAGACCCCAAATATCTTGCACAACTTGCAAAAAAGAATGGAACGTGGGTAAGCCCAACTTTAATAATTATCACCTCAGCACTTGAGCAAGCACATTCACTTGATAGGTTATCAAAAATGCCAAGTTTGCAATATGTGCATCCGCTTTTGCAGAACAAATGGTTAACATCTAATAATTACAATAAGAATGCAACTGCCGAAAGTATTTCTCGATTGGAAAGAATGGTGCAGTTTAATAATCAATTGGTTAAGGCATTAAAAGAAGAAGGTGTCCCCATTGTTGCAGGAACGGATGCAGGTTCATCGGGCGTGGTGTGGGGCTTTTCTCTTCATGATGAAATAGCTCTGTTAGTTAAAGCCGGATTAACGGAAGAAGAAGCATTACTTTCAGCTACGCGCCTGCCGGCAACATGGCTTGGTATTGATGATAAAATAGGTACAATTGAAGTAGGTAAATTTGCTGACCTAATACTACTTGAAGCTAACCCTTTACTTGATATACACAATACGCGAAAAATTGCCGGCGTTTTTGTCAATGGAGTTTGGTTAAGTGCGTCCAAGATTAATACAATGCTCAGCGAGCTTTCTAAAAAAAATACAGATTCTAAACATAAATATGAATGGAAACGACGAGCCGACTATTAGTAAACATTCTGAGTAATGGCGGACGAAATCTGACTGGCGTCAAATATTCCCCTCGCCACTCAAAATCTTCGCGTGAGGACTTTTCATGGGATAGATGTTCTGTATTATTCCTTCCCATTGGGGAAAGTGAGGATGGAGCATATTAACACAATATCACGTCATTTTGAACGAAGCGAAGAAGATTTCGCTCATTAGCTCCCTGAAAATCCCTCAAGTGGGAAAATTTTGATTTTTTATACTTTGAATTCACTCCTTCCCCGCTGGGGAAGGTTGGGATGGAACGATAGACGCAACAAAGCCGTTCTGAATGGAGCAAATAGTGTATATGTTCGGTTTACAAGTGACGTTTTTATGGGGGCAGTCAAAATTTTATTATTTTGCACATGACAAGATTCATAATGCCCCATTGCAACGCTTTACACAAATTCGGGTAAGCATGTAAAAAGAATTCTACGCATTGATAAAACTTAGAAATTCACGTACGTTATTAAGTACTAACAATCCCCAGGAAAAATCCATGATTAATATGCTTTTTTATTCGGCAATTTTATTCTTTTGTATAGGATGCACAAATTACGCAGTTCGGACAAAAGACAATCCGCATTGTAAAACTATTGTATCCGGTAAAGCGTATTCACAGGTGAATTGGTCGGGCCAATATCCGGCTATTATAATCAAAGAAGATGGTGATTCAAAAACGTATTATGGTTCGATTGTTGAAATAAAGCAAGATGGAGTAATATTTGCTCGTAAGTTGAGTGGACGTTATAATCGCCCCGAAAAATTCTTTCCTTTTAGTGACGTTCTCTGCCTTATTGATAAAAACAAAGAATTGGTTTACGGTAAAATACCCAAAGAAAAAGAAGAAAGTTGGAGAGTTGATTTTACAATAATACCGCTCAAAGATCCGAAGGCTGAAAGTTTAACTATGAACTTTGAACCGAATGAAGATTTTTCGTTTTGCTTAGAACCGGGTGATTATAAAGTTCGAGAGATGAAATTTACTTGGAAGAATGATTATACCGATTTCGCCAATGAATTGCCCGATCTGACTTTTTCCGTAAAACCTGATACTGAGAACTATATCGGCGAAATACATATTGATTCTACTATATCCGGTAATGAATCTATAAAAATCCCATGTATATCTAAAGACCGTCCCTCGGACATGTCTGTCGGGATTATGTTCGGAGTCGTAGGGACTATTGTAAACGAAGTAATTAAAGAAGGCGAAGAGGTAGAGCATACGATTTCCATAACAAATAATTCAAAACCAGGTACCGCAACTGAGTCATTATTAAAGAAAGGAAAAAAATAATAGATAGAAACGCATGAGTTTTTAAATACTCCACCTTTATACATCTACAACATATGTGATGAAGTTTCACACAACACATGCCATGATTTGTACTGATGAAATCTGAGGGATGTCAAACATGAAACTGCGTCAGTCCGTATATATGAAGAAACACCCTCCACTTCCTTTCTTTCATTGCCCTTAGGGTCGCCGTCTCGTTATAGGGTTGTATTTTTGCAGATGTATTGCGATGGTACTCTATCGCATTGCCTCTATAATAAGTACGGCTTCGGCATATTGCCATGTATCAGAACAATGCACATTCGTTATATGTTTTGTACAAACACTACTGAACGGGTATCTGCCTACTTGCGGCATACTATACTCATACAATGGGCTATATAAGCCCAAAGCCGTAATGAATCATTTATCATAATTCCTTTACTTAGAATATAATACGTGTATCTCTCGAAAATCGAAATCGCGGGCTTCAAATCTTTTGCCCTTAAAACTTCATTAAACCTAACGGAAGGTCTTATTGCCGTTGTGGGACCGAACGGTTGCGGAAAAACGAATATTGTTGATGCAGTCCGATGGGCATTAGGCGAACAGAAAACCTCTGTTTTGCGCTCCGATAGCATGGAAAATGTCATCTTCAATGGTTCCAAATTGCGTAAGCCGCTCGGAATGTCGGAAGTATCGCTTACCATACAGAACAATAAACATATACTCCCCTTAGAGTATAATGAAGTTACGATAACACGCCGATTGTTCCGTAATGGCGAAAGCCAATACTTGCTGAACAAAACACAATGCCGCCTAAAGGATATTGTTGATTTGTTTATGGATACGGGTATGGGCGCAAATGCTTATTCCGTTATCGAGTTAAAAATGGTGGAGCAAATTCTGAGTGATAGAGCAAATGAAAGACGTGTTTTGTTCGAGGAAGCCGCCGGAATTACAAAATATAAAGCACGTCGTCGTGAAGCATTACGCAAACTCGATGGAGTTCAGCAAGACTTGGCGCGGGTAAACGATATTGTTGTTGAAGTGCAAAAAGTAGTCGCTTCACTTGGCAGACAAGCCGATAAAGCGCGCTTGTATAATGAAGTATCGGAAAAACTTAAAGTCGTGGATTTGGGTTTATTGCGGTACGATTATAGCCAAGCTGCAGGCGGAATTGAAACCCTTAGACAGGAATTTACCGAAAACACAACTCGACGCGATGAATTGCATGTTCATTTGGAAAGCGCGGAAGAAACCTTAGCTGAACTTGAACGTAATCAAGAAGAAGCAAATTATGAATTGCAACAGATAACGGAACAAGAAAGCGGATATGCACGCACACAAGCACAGCTGCAACAAAATTATGCCGTAGCACAAGAGCGCAAAGCGTCACTTATCCGTTCACAAGAGCGTTTAAGTCGCGAACAACAGGAATCAGAACGATCGCACTCTAATCTTGTGGAAAATTTGCAAAGAGTAACAATACGATTTGAGGAAGTAAAAAGTCAACTTGCCTCTTCCGAACAATCTCTTAAAGAGAAAAAAGAAAGTCGCGAAGGAAGTTATTCAACCGTACAGCAATTACGTACCGAACTGCGTTCCGCCGATCAGAACAATGAACAATCGGCTCGACGTTACTCCGAACAAAAAGTAAGGCAAGAAAGAACTGCCGAACGTATTGCAGGTATTCATCGTCGGTTAACGGAACTTTCCCATGAATCACGTCAAACCGAACAATCCTTCGAGCAAATAAGTAATCAGTTAGGAAATGAGGAGCAACGTCTTGCCGGATTTGAAACAGCTTTGCGCGATGCGGAACAATCACGCCAGAACGCGCAACAAACGCAACAGGATTTGCGCCATAAGATAGAAGAGAAAAACAGTACACTTGCGGAAAAAAGAAATGCTCTTACCCATAAAAAAGCTACACTTGACTTTTTAACGGGTTTGGTGGATAATTCTGAAAGCTCTCGTTTTCTTATGACGACGGGCGAGTGGAAACCGGTTGCTGAAAAAGTAAGTTTGGCGGAACTTGTCGGCGCTGATGATGATGTTCGTATCGCCTTGGAAGCCGCCTTAGGAGAATATGGTCGTTGTTTTGTTGTAAATACCCGCCAAGAAGCGGAACAGGCAATTCAACTGCTCGGAGCTAAGACAAAGGGCAAAGCCCAATTCCTTTGTCGCGATTTAATACGCGATATACCCGCTCCGAAGGCATTGGAGATAAACAATGATATAGTAGGATGGGCAAGCGAAATAGTACGTACCGATGATGATTTGCGAAAAGGTTTGCGCGCATTGCTTGGCAAAACAGCCATTGTACGAACACCCGAAAGCGGCTATGATTTGGTAAGAAACGGAATTGCCGATATAGCCATAACCTTACGCGGTGAGGTGTATCATAATGCGGGAACAATGCGAGGCGGTTCGGTTGCAAAAACCGAAGGTATGGCGGTTGGTAAAAAAGAGCAGATACAAAACCTTACGGCTGCCATAGAGGAATTGAGAAAAGATATAGCCGAAATTGAAAGAGAAATAGCGGCTTTAAGAGCTGATTTGCAAAGAATAGATATTCGGGTATATGATGATACTGTTCGCAAAGCACATAATGAAAAGAACGGTTTCGAGCAATCGCTCGTATCGCTACGAATGCGTAAAGAGGGGCTGGAAAATGCACGGAATAAACAAAGAGAAGTTGCTAAAAAATTAGAAGAAGAAGAAGCTCAACAACAAGAGGAAATAGTAAAAACGGAAAGCCAATGCCAACAAGCACTCGCCGAAATGGAAAAAGCATCGGAAGCGCGTGGCATTATTGCCGAGAAACTACGTACGCATGAAGGCGAACTTGCAGTAGCTGAACAGAAATTACGTGAAGCGGAATTACAAGCCGTGCAATTGCGTGCTGAGGATAAATCATTACAAGCCGATACCCAACGATTGGAAGGACAGATACGAGCGGCAGAACGCCGTTCAGGTTCGCGTGATGAAGAGCATGGGCAAACATCGGCGGCATTGGATGATTTGGAAAGTAATATACAAACGGTAAAAGCGGAATTGGATGCCATTACTACAGAGCGCAATAAAGTACATGAAAACCGAGAAGTCATTGCTAAAAAGGTAGCGGAACTTCGTACAGCATTCCATGCTCATGCGGAAGAAACCAGAGCAATGCGTACGGAGCACGAGCGAGTTACGGCAACCGTTCACAAAAAAGAATTGCAATTAAATGAGCTTAGTTTGCGTGTGGAAGCCGTAATAAAAAGAGCAGAGGATGACTTTAAAATAGATGAAGAAGAATTAAAAAAACCGATAGAGGACGAATTTAATATTGAACAAGCAAAAGCCGATGCTGATAAATACCGGTCACGATTAAAATCGTACGGCAATGTTAATTTTTTGGCTTTAGAAGAATATGAAAAGGAAAATACACGCCTTGAATTTTTGCAAGTACAGTACAATGATTTGGTATCATCGGAAAATACACTAAAAGAAACAATAGAAGAAATAAATACAACGGCAAAAGAACAATTTAATGCAACATTCGAGCAAGTGCGCGGGCATTTTAAAACATTATTTGCAATGTTGTTTAATGAACAAGGCGAAGCCGATATAGTATTGGAAGAAGGTGACCCCTTGGAAGCACCGCTTACCATTACGGCAAAACCTCCGGGTAAAAGACCTCAACATATAGAATTACTCTCCGCCGGAGAAAAAACATTAACGGCAATTGCATTATTGTTTGCTATTTATTTGGTAAAACCAAGCCCTTTCTGTATTCTCGATGAGGTGGATGCACCGCTTGATGATGCGAATATCGAAAGGTATTTAAATCTAATCCGAAAATTTTCGGAAAACACACAGTTTTTAGTTGTTACTCACAACAAAAAAACAATGGAAGCCGCCGATGTATTATTCGGTGTTACCCAAGAAGAAGAAGGTGTATCACGTGTGGTAAGTGCACGTTTTGCCGATGCACCGAAAGAGAATGCGGTTAATTAATAATAATATTGACTGTGTGATATGCGGGCACTACAATTATATTAAAAGCGTTATTTTATTGATTACAGTTTTTTTGAATTACGGATAAAGGAATAACAATGCCACAACAAAGGGGACCTGTTTCGCAATTTATCGAACATCATTATTTGCATTTTAATGCTGCTGCTCTTATGGATGCCGCCAAGGGTTATGAACGCCATTTGGAAGAAGGCGGCGCAATGATGATTACTCTTGCCGGTGCAATGAGTACCGCCGAACTCGGCAAATCACTTGCGGAAATGATACGCCAAGATAAAGTCCAGATAATATCATGCACGGGTGCAAATCTTGAAGAAGATATCATGAACTTGGTGGCGCATTCCTATTATAAACGAGTACCTAATTATCGTGATTTATCGCCACAAGATGAATGGGATTTATTGGAAAAAGGATTTAATCGTGTAACGGACACATGTATTCCTGAAGAAGAGGCCTTCCGTAGAATACAAAAGCATATCCATAAACAGTGGAAAAATGCCCAAGATACCGGCGAGCGATTTTTTCCGCATGAGTTTATGTACAAAATGCTACTTAGCGGAGAAATGGAACAATACTATGAAATTGATCCGAAAGATTCGTGGATGATAGCAGCTGCTGAAAAAAATCTTCCGATAATAGTACCCGGCTGGGAGGATTCCACCATGGGTAATATCTTCGCTTCCTATTGCTTTACAGGTGAATTGCAACCGTCAATTATGAAATCCGGTATCGAATACATGACATGGTTGGCGCAATGGTATATAGATAATGCAAAGAAAACACAAAAAGGCATAGGTTTTTTCCAAATAGGTGGCGGTATAGCAGGCGATTTTCCGATTTGCGTAGTGCCTATGTTACATCAGGATTTGGAAATGGATAATGTTCCCTTCTGGTCATATTTTTGCCAAATAAGCGATTCGACCACAAGTTATGGCTCATACTCCGGTGCTGTACCCAATGAAAAAATAACATGGGGTAAACTGGGTATAGAAACGCCACGTTTCATCGTGGAATCGGATGCCACAATAGTTGCACCGCTCATATTTGCTTGGCTTCTCGGTTGGTAAAAGAAGTAGAGAATCAAAACTGTTTTGTTACGAAGGGCATGGAATCCATGCCCTTTCTTATTAAGCCCTCATTTCACCTCGAATGGGCAGATATAAATACTCATTTTTCTTTTATATCGGCTGATAAGGACGGTACTTTCATAGATGGAGCATTGTACGGTTTTTCTCACATACACTCTAAATTCATATTGGATACGGTTATTATTAATAACTCCCAAATAAAATCTCAACTCATACCTTTAGTTCTTTAGCTGTAATTTTGCAGTACAAAAAATGGTTTCACGAAGTTTTCACCCAATAGTGCGTTTTATAATAAGTTATTGCATTCTATTCTGTTGTGCCGCTTTTTCGGCAAGTTATGCTTCAAATTTTCATGATTATTGCTTCAGCATATCGTCACCTGAAAGTAATGCGGATACATCCAAACAAACACCGCGTTTACCGACTGTACCCCGACATAAAAAATCAAAAAAAGATACTTTAACTAAATACTATACTACACAACCTGTTGTTGTTACGGGTACCCGTAATGACGTTTTACAAAAGGATTCCCCCGTAAGGGTTACAATTGCCGAAGGTAGTCAAGCGCAGGGTACTGCTATGGTTACGGTTGCCGATATGTTACGCGAACAAACCGGAGTGCTTCTGCAAAACAATGTACGTACTGGTGTACAACTTATGGGTCTAAACCCAGATTATACCCTTATTCTTATAGACGGGCAACCCATGATAGGTCGGGTTGCCGGAGTGCTTGATTTATCACGTGTATCGGTAGGTGCAATAGAAAGAGTAGAGATTGTAAAAGGGCCAATGTCCAGTTTATATGGCAGCGACGCTCTAGCCGGAGTTATCAATATCATTACCAAAAAACCGAGTCTCGGCTGGTCGGGTCGCGCATATATTCAGTATCTCGATAAAGGTCCTGCGGAATTTCAGGGCGAAGCGGCACATGGTGGTGAAGTATTCGATATATCAGCATATATAAATGCTAAAAAAGCGCGCCCGTTTGAGCTATCACAAACAAGCGATGGTGTGACAAGAACAACACCGTATGCTGGCTTTACCGACTATACTGGACAGTTAAAAAGCAAATGGTACATAAACGATGATATAAAACTTTCGGCCGATTTTCGTTCATTTTTTTCCGAAAGCAGAGGCAAATTTGTCGAGTCGTTTTTTGGGCAAGTGGCAGCCAATGAGGGGTCGGTTTTTCAGAATGAAAATTCAGCAACGGTAGCAACTGAATGGCAACATGGTAAGGCGCGTTTAACGGCACAGTTGTATGGCTCGTCTTATACGGAACGGTATGAATTTGATACGGTGCAAGGTAATGGAGCAAATAATGATGATTTATTAAGACGTATTGCCAGAGGGTATATACAGTATGATGTTTTATGGAATTTAAAAAATAGATTTACATTAGGTACTGAATATCATATTGATGATATTGGCGGGGCGCGTTATCCCGATAAGCCGTTTTTTTCCACATTTTCGGGCTTTATGCAATGGGAAGGAAATCCCGTTGATTGGATATCGTATTCGTTAAGTGCGCGGTATGTAAAAAATAGTGCTTATTCCAATCCTTCTCTTTCCGATAGCGTTCTTACTCATCTTATATGGCTTACAAACCCTAAACTTGCACTCAATATAAAAATTAGCGAAGATATAAGAATAAGAGCAAGTGTTGGAACGGGTTTTAAGGTTCCCGATTTCCGTCAATTATATGTGCAGTTTACCAATAATCTTTCCGGTGCAGGTTACCAGCTAGTGGGTGCTCGTCGTGTAGGGCGTGATTTATTACCTGAGCGTTCAGTTTCGTATGAAGCGGGGCTCGGTTGGGATAGAATGTACCCGAATTTATGGGGGAATACAAGTATTACTTTCGGCTTTGATGCACAGTATTTTAGAAATGATTTAATGGATTTGATTGATTTTGTACAAATAGGTACTGCCGGAACACAAGCCGTTTATTCATACAGAAATATAAAAAGAGCAAGAACACAAGGGGCGGAAACGAATATACGCGGCGGTATTTATTTTGATAATAATAGAAGTATTTCATTAAGCGGTGGTTATCAATATTTGGAAGCTGATGATATTGATGTGCTTGAATATTTTCAGAATAAAGAAGAATATCTTTCTAATGAAGGAAAAGTAGTACAATTAAATCCCGATAATTATGGCGGTTTATGGTTTCGCTCCAAGCATAGTGGCGTTATACGTCTGCAATACGATGAAGGAACGGAACAGACAAATGGTTGGAGTGCAAATATTCGTGCGCAGTTTATAGGACGGTTCGGCGATCAGCAAAAGAACAATAATGGTGTTTTTCCTTTCTCACCACCGGGCTCAATATTGGCAATCACCGTACTTGATAATGGCAATGAATATGCTAATGGCTATACCATGCTTAATTCAAGCATAAGCAAACGTTTTGTTTTTGAAGATTATGAAAATCATTCTGCTTCTTCGCTAACGCTTACATTTGGCATTAACAATATTCTTAATTCAATGGATTTGATTTCAGTACCAAATCTTGTCGGCAGGCAATTTTTCGGAAATGTTACGGTAAAGTTCTAATAAAACGGACTATAACTTTAAGACTATATATTCTTCTTCTCTGTTATAGTATTTTTTTATAATAACGTATCCAATACGGCGACAAATTCCTCCGAGGAAGGACTTATAAGAGAATGTCCGCTTTTATGTACCGGCTTGAGTATTATATCGGGACGACATTGTGTATAAAGTTTAATATGTTCGGGTTTTATAAGAGATTCCGCTTGAGAGGAATATAATAATATGGGCGGCAATTCTAATTCATTGAGCCGTTCAAATAAATGTATCCTTTCAGATTCTTCCGCAATTTTTCCGGCAGTATTTACATGTAAAGGTGTTGGTGTCATAGCCGCGATTCGCTGCACCCACGCTTCGGGAAATTTAGGGTAAGAAGCAGGATAATCACCTATGATTACATGTCCCTTCATACCATAACTCAAAGCATAACCAAGCGCATAAGCACCACCTACCGAATGACCATATATATGAAATGAAGGGAGTGAAAAGTATTGTATTATTGCATCAATATCGGAGATATGATGATAGAAAGAATACCCATCCTTAGGTTCATCACTACCTTTTCTTCCGCGTAATGTCATAAAAATACAACGACGTTTTTTTACTAGTTCTTGTAGGTCTTCAATATATTCTTCGCCATTATTCACCATGCCGGGTACAATAAACAATGGTACTTTGCCGGAATCATTTTCCGAATCGTAACAACAGAGGCGAACATTATTATTATTTATGCTATGTTTTTTCATGATGATATTAAGGCATTATTACCTTAAATATATTCAAATCATTTTTTCCGAATTCACTCGGTCTTCTCGAAGAGAACAATATATTTTTTCCATCTCGTGATATAGTAATAAAAAAGTCATCCGCTTCGGAATTGATATTCTTGCCTAAGTTTTCCGGTTTTTGCCATGTACCGTCAGCATTTCGTTTACATCGGTACAAATCCAAACCACCATAATTGGGGTGGTGACCTTTGGAACTAAAGTATAATGCATCTTCATAAAAAGAGTAAAACGGTGATGCCTCTTCATCCTTCGTATTTACTTCTTCGCCCATCCGTTGCGCCTTTTTATACGTGTTTGTTATTGTATCAAAATCGGCAGAGAAGATGTCCATATTATTCGTTTTTGCTTCCTTTGAAATAGGAAAGTCGGATAAAAAATACAAAGTACCGTTTTTACCGTAACTCGGTTGTGATTCCCAGTATTTACTATTTACCTCTTTACCAACATTCTTAATTACCCATGTCGTATCCACAAAATCAAAATGGAATAAATCACATGCACCGTAACAATTTTCATTATTGCATGCGCTAAAAAATAAATGTTTCATATCCTTACCGAATATTATCGTCCCTTCATTGTGCGATGTGTTAAGCGGATCAATAGGTTTCGGTATATCGAATGTATCGCCTTTTATTTCCGTTTGCCAAATATCATGGGAGGAATACCGTGGCCTCGGCTTACTCTTTTCATCATAGGTTTGATTTTCAAGAAAACTACCTTTTCTGTCTGAAACGAAGAGAATCGTTTTTCCATCAGGCGCTATGGATGCCGCATAATCCACACCGTCAGATGAGAGTTGATGTGATATTTCTACACGTGCGGAAGAATAATCAATCGTATTTTGCGACTTTGTTTCACTTGGCGCAAAAACAAAGCAGAGATACATTATAAACAGAACGATTTTTCGCATACAATTACTCCTTATTAAATTGCGGTTTTATTGCTGAGTGTTTTCCCTGTATTATTTACTCATTATTACCTTATTTTTTATTTGATTTCTTTTTTCTTTTTTTAATAGGTAGTTTTTCCATTTTGCCTATAATGGTTCGTATTACCACCGATGCGCAAAACAATCCGAATGATGCCGGAATAAAGGAAATCGTACCGAGAAAAGAACGTTTATTTTGCAATGTATCGGTGAGCTTCACACCTTTTTTATCAATCAATTCCGGTGAATATACCACCGTTACATTATTTTCCACACCAAACTTTTTGAGCCGTTTACGTACATAAAAAGCCAAATGACAATTATGCGAAAAAGATATATCTTCAATACGAATAAGTTCCGGTTTTATGCGTCCTGCCGCACCCAGAGAAGATACAACGGGATATCCCCGTTCACGTGATTTGCGAATTAAATTAACTTTCGGTGCCAACGTATCAATACAATCCATTACATAATCAAATTTTGTATTCAAAATTTCATCGGCGGTTTCTTCTTTCATAAAAACCCTATGCACCATTAAGTTTACATCGGGATTTATATCGCGTAAACGTTCTGCCATAATATCGGTTTTCCATTTCCCTTCAGTGGAATGTAGGGCAGGTAATTGTCGGTTACGGTTGCTTGCTTCCACCACATCGCCATCCACTATCGTAAGATTGCCCACACCGGCACGACAAATGGCTTCGGCAGCATAAGAACCCACGCCGCCAAGTCCAACAATCAATACATGAGCATGATGAAGTTTTTCAATATCGTCATCTCCTACTAAAAGTGCCGTTCTGCTTTCCCAATGTTTGGTACTCATCCCTCTATCCGTTGTTTAATGTCTCGAAAAGTTAATTGATACATCATAAAGATAAACAACTATAAAGAAATATGAATTATGTATGTCACACGAACATACATTTTGTGTATGATGCACCATCATTCTTAAGCAGGAATAAACTCGGAACGGAGTAAAGAATCTATTCAAATTCAACTGCTCAATGTTAAAACACAGCCCTTAAATTGAGTAAAATAATAAGAAACGTGGATTTTTCCCTCTGTTGGACATCTGTCACGTACAAGACTGGGTATCGTATTATGATACCTGAAAAGTAAAGAATCTATTCCCTGTACAAATTCTTTGTGTACCGGAACAACGGGGAACCCATTACTTTTTTCTCTGAATTTACCTTCATTACGTTGCTGATGGTGAGGACGGACGAAACAGGAAATAACAAAATTAGATCATGTGCTTTCTACCTAAGGAAGACTTTCTGATGTTTTTCAGTTTTCAACTCATGAGCGGGGTTATGATATGGTTTTTAATTTTCCTGCAATAAGTCGTTTTTTTCCGTGTGAATTTTTCCGCTTAACTTACAGATTACAACAGTCGCAATGAGCATATAAGTCTATACAATTCAATATAAGAATATCTTACTCTATCTTTCTATGGATTTGTTTCGCAAAAACTGTGATAACAACAGAAAGCAGTCATCACTCATTAGGGAAGTATGCAATTCATTTACAAGCATTTTGTAATCACGATAAAACAAAACTACCCGATCGGGACAAGCCAAATCGGGTAATTCGTGCATAGCAATACGTTTCTATTTTTATGAGTCACATCTTAGATAGCTAACACTATTTCCAATTTTCATGTGACAGCTTTCTATTCTCAAACTCATTTTCCAACCACTCCTTACGGGTTCCTTCATCGGCGAATAAGTACAATTTTCCGTCTAATATTACAAATGCATTAGGGTCAATATTCGCTGTAAATCCCTTACATACCGCAAAAGCGCAATAGCCCCCAAATTGAGGCTTATACTTTTCGGGATTCTGCTTAAACGTGTTAAGGTTATCTCTCGAGGCAAAATACCATGTCGCTCCTTCCCATGAATAAGATAAGGTCTCATTCCCTTGTACGGCTTTATTCATTGTAAAATAAGACACAGCATCATAACCATTGATCGCTTCTTTTCCTATTAATGGAGTATTTATTTGTTTGTGCCCCCAAGAAAGAGGTGAAATTCCTGATACTAAGGCATATACAAAAATGATAACAAACACTAAGAGTACTACAACGCCTATTATTTTTATTGTTTTTTT
>JALHLL010000057.1 GCA_022844575.1 bacterium | reverse complement strand
ACCGAGGTTGTAATTTTTTCAGGTTTGGCATCCTGAGAGATAAGATAGTTTACGCTCCTACCATCATTAACTACTTCAGCCCGTAGAAAATTTCTGAAAAATTCTTCCATGATGGGAACCGCCGAAAATCGAAAGAGTAAGAATGCGGTGCATAGAATCGCAACTCCGAATACTATATATTGGAGTGCAGAGTGCCTGCTTAGTTCAAAATATGTTTTTCGCGATGATAACATGATATATTCGTAATCTGTGCTTTCTATGCGAAAATCGCTAAACTTATCCAGATAAAATGATATGTTTAGTATTAATGCTCTATATCTACATACTATAACATAATTTGTACCAAAACGAGTATCTTCGTGACAAAAACTGTTTTTTCCCGTTATTACTTACGGAAGCACTTAATAGTATTGTAACAAAAGCATGGAAGCGGATCTAAAACATCTGACGGACATTGAACTCTGCGCTATTGTCCATGATGGTGATTCGCGGAGAAATGCCGCTTTTGAGATACTGTACGACAGGCATTCGCCGAGGGTGTACACGTATTGCAGAAGAGTGCTTGGTGATATAACGGTACTTGATGATGTGTTCCAAGAAACTTTTGTGAGATTCTACAATAGTTTACTCGGAAACCGTGAGATGACAAATGTTCCTGCTTTCATTTTGAGAATAGCACGGAATTTGTGTCTTGGCGAAAAGGACAGAATAAAGAACCAAGCCGTTGCTTTCGAGGAGTTTCATAGTTTGGCTACATTACCGACTTTCGAATCGGAAGAAATGATGAAACTTATTGATATGGCTTTGACAATGTTACCCGAAGAATTCAGAGAAGTATTTGTTTTAAGAGAGTTTATGGGCTTTTCATATAATGAAATAGCGGAGACACTCGGTACTACAATGCCAACAATACGCACTCGAATTTATAGGGCAAAAAATATGATTAGGGAAATATTAGCTCCGTACATTACGGACATTAACTCATAAAGTAAAGCATTATGCTGGACTCCATGACACCTTCGGAAATGTTAAGCATCTATATGGATGGTGAACTTGATGAACAATCAACAAGTTCTTTGTTTTATATGATGGCTCAAGACCCCGAACTTCAATTAGAAATGCAGCAGTTGATGGCACTGCGTTCTGCTACAACTTCGGCTACATTGCAAGTTCCTGCCCATTTGAAAAATGCGGTTATTATGCAAACAGTAGGTAATAATGCAGGCAAAACAACATCCGGCTTTATACCTACATTAGGACTCATGGTCGGTGCGGCTGCGATTGCATCCATTTCAACAGCATGGTATTTCCTTTCCGATTCCGGTAGCGGTTCTGAAAATGTAATATCGGGAAATAGTTCTAATCAACGGATTGAAAGAAGAGTAACTCGCGATGAATCGAATAAAAACACCGTACAAAGTTTTGCACCAGTAAAAAATACTAGTACCGATAAGCATGAAAATACAACTACACTTTCAGCCGGAACAACATTGAATAATTCCGGAACTATAAACTCTGCCACATCGTTACAAAAAGGTGATAAAGTTTCTGATGAGCCGACAATACACGATGTTTATGTGCAAACTCTTGCACAGGAAACAAATGTATTACCGAACACTGAAAGCGAAATATCACAAACCGATGTTTCGATCAATAGGAGTATATTACTTCAGCCTACATTCGGCTTATTCAATAGTGGTTCTCCCAGAATGAGACCTGAATTTGCTCAACTTTACGATAACACCGTTACCAATGATAATGAATTACATACTGTTGAGATTTCTTTAAGAGGAATAGCTCCGACTTCGTTTCAGAATACTTCTTTTGAAGCACCAAACCAGTCTTTTAGTAATTGGGGGGCAACCGTATTTTATATAGCAGATGAAAACAATGCTTTAGGGATAGAAGCGGGTTATGATAAGTGGGTACAAGTTTATGACGGTAAAGAAGGCGATACGTCTGTTCGTTATGAACAGCATTTTAATGCGCTTACAATGGGATTGGCATATAGACACTTGTTCTCCTCTCAAGAATGGCTTTCGGGTGCACAACCTTTTCTACAAGCTGGTGTAGGTGCGACGGCTGTAGGCCCAATGGGTAAATTAGCTCTCGGATTACGTTATTCCTTAATGTCGAATGTAAGCGTTAGCGCAGGGTTCGAAGCATCGTTATTGGCTTATCAATATAAGGGGTCTGTCTTTTCATCACAAAGGGCAGGGTTTGTCTATAGTATCAATGTCGGACTATAATGCAATGCCGTCTTTTTTTTATAATGACTCTTGCTGTGTTCATTGTAATAATGGACGGGTGTACTGCACCTACTGATGTAGATGCGGAGCGTAAAAGAACTGTTATCAATGCACCACCTGATATTTTACGTTTTGCAGACTTACCCTCGGTGATAAATTTTGGCGGGGTGAGACAGTTTACAGCAAAAGATATGCCTTTTGAAACCGGAAATCTATCAGGGAATGAAACGGTTACGATTACATCGATTGCATTAAAAAATGGCAATCTGGGTTTTTCATTAGGTATTATCAATTTACCCATACAATTATCGCCTAATAGTATTCCTGTTGATATTTTTCCTGTACGATTCGAGGCATCGAATTCGGGTACCTTTTCCGATACCATCATCCTTAATAAATCCGAAAAATATTATGTACCGCTCTATGCAACGGTGCGTCGTTTATCGGTAAAAACTTCTGATGCGGATTTTAAGGGCGTGAAAATAGGGCTGGAAAAAAACATTGATATTATTGTGGAAAATTTGGATTCAGTTCCTGTTACAATAGAGGGTTTTGGTAATGATGATGCCGAATTTGCTTTTTATCTCGCTCCTATTACAAGCAAGACTTTACAGCCCGGGCAATCAACATCATACAAAGTTACCTTTACACCATCTAAAGCAAAAACCTATAATGCGGTAATACGTTTTACAGTTAATGGTGCTACCGATGATATTGATAATGAGGCGATTCTTACAGGAAGTGGAATAGTACCGTAAAAATTGGATTATTTTTTAGACTTATAAAAAAAGCGGGGTGATTAATCATCCCGCTTTTTATTTATTTATTTTCCAAAAGTATCACCGGTAAAATCATTTCTTCCAATGAAATTCCCCCGTGTTGAATACTATCCCTATACCGTTGGGCATAATGATTATAATCGGTGGGATATACATAATAAGTATCTTCTTTGGCAATAATATAATTGGTCGAAGCACCCGTATTCGGCAATTTATATTCTTCCGGATTTTTAATATGCAAGGTTGATTTTCCCTCTGCTTTTACATTTCTTCCGTATTTGAAACGAAGGCATGTACTTGTTTCTCTGTCGCCATACGCTTTTACGGGGTGCAAACAGCGCACCGATCCATGATCGGTTGTAATAACTATCTGAATATCCTTTACTTCCGATAATGCTCTTAATATTCCGAATAAACTGGAATGCTGAAACCATGATTTCGTTAATGAACGATACGCGGATTCGTCGGGTGCAATTTCTTTTAATATTGCATAATCCGATCTGGAATGAGCTATCATATCGACGGCATTAAATACTATTGCTGTCAAATCATTTTGTGCATATCGCAAAATTTGGTTTTCGATTTTTTTCCCGAAGTCCGTATCGATTACTTTTATGTATTGCACATCATTTTTGAGAGCAATCCTTCTCCTTTTAACCCATTGTTGCAATAATTCCTTTTCATGCGCATTTTGGCTATGTTCACCAGCCGCTAAATCAGGAGCATAATTCGGATAATGTTTTGCTATTTCTGATGGAAATAATCCTGCGAAAATGGCATTACGCGCAAAAGGTGTTGCTGTAGGAATTATTGAATTATAATATTCTTTTTGTATTGAAAAGTATGGTCGTACCAATTCCTCCATAAGAAGCCACTGATCCAAACGCATACAATCCACAACTATAAAAAAAGTCGGTTTGCCGGGTCTGAGGCGCGGCTGTAAATACTTATCAATAATGTGCGGAGAAAGATTCGGTGCTGAAGAATCAGGGGATGCAATCCAATCACGGTAATTATCTTCAACAAATTTTCCATAAGCAGTATTACATTCCCGCCATTGATCATTAAGTGTCTGTGCAAATCCTAATTCGGGATGTTTATCCAAATCGAGACTGAAATTGACAAGCTTTGTATAGATGTCAAGCCAATCATTCCAATCTAAATAACCATATAGCTTACGTGTAATTTCAGTAAAACCCTGCAAATAATCTTGTGTGAATTTTTCCTTTGTTATTCTTCGGGTTTCTAAGAATTTTTTACATGCGGCTAATATCTGCGCAGGATTAACCGGTTTGGTAAGATAGTCGTCAATTTTTTTTCCGATAGCTTCTTCCATTACGGATTCCGCTTCGTTTTTTGTAACCATTACAACAGGTATTGTCGGGTCTATTTCTTTCAGCATCGGCAATGTATCAAGACCGCTCATTCCGACCATTGACTCATCGAGAAAGTATAAATCATGACGCTCATTACGTGCTATTTCCAAAGCATCATCACCATTTGTGGCAGTATTTACTTCATAGCCACGCTGTTTTAACAGAATAATATGCGGACGAAGTAAATCAATTTCATCGTCAATCCAGAGAATTTTACCTTTAGTTTGCTCCATACAGATTCAAATAAGAATGAACGGAATCACATTCGTAGAAATGAGTGTGTTTTTGTGAAAATGAAGGAACAATATGCGATAGTAAACCGAGTATAATTGTATTTCTTTGAGGTAAGTTTTTTTCTCTGACGGAATGGTTAATTGTTTTAGTGCAAATAAAAAAAGCCACTGCGAGTAACACAATGGCTTTTGACTTTTTCGAGGTAGTTACTAAATGCTTAGCGTACTATCGTAACTGCTTTTGTGAGTGATTTGCCTTCATGAGAAATTGTAACATAATAAACACCTGCAGAAAGGTTGTTTGTGCTTACATTGTTAGCATAGATTCCCGAAGCTAAGTACCCGTCGTGTATGGTAGCTGCTAAACGACCAAGTGCATCACGAAGAACAACTTGAACATTACCCGATGTTGCTGTTGTATATGTTACTGAGAACATATCGCCGGCAGGATTAGGCATTGGTGCACGTAAAGTAAAGTTTGTCCCTACTTCGGTTTCACTATCATTAACTGATTGTGTAACTAAGTTAACATTGCTATACTTAATGTCTTGCACAGCAGAGATAATAGTACCGCGTAATTGCATAGGGAAAGTTGCAAATAAACTATTGTTACCGGTTGTTACAGTATGCATGTTAAACAAAGGTACTCTTGTTAAAGAGGCAACAACCGGAGGAATTTTTGTTCCTTTGTCATAACGGTCATCATCGGTTGCATTATAAGCAGGGTCCCATGTACTTGAGCTGCTTTTTCTTTTCGAGAAATAAACATCGGTATAATAACCACCGGTGATTGTATCATCAACCGTTACAGGATCAGGGCTGCCTGTCTGTTGTACCGAACGAGCTGTGTACACAGGATTTGTTAAGGTGAATTTACGTGCATGATTATTATTAACCCACTTTAGGATTACATCACTACCATCTGCAGTTCTTGATGCTTGAATTTCAAAACCAAGTGTACTTTCATCATAATTAGCCCATGCTGAGCCGCGCTCTGTAGAAAGAGCATCCCACAAATTTGCTGTTAAAGGAGCAAAAACAGGATGTTCAGTAAGGTTATCATTAATAGTTGCAACCTTTCTAAGTGTCCAATCGCCATTGTTGTAGTTTGCTTCAACAAGATCGAAAGCAGAAATTACTGTACCATCATCAATAGCCATGGTAAAGAAGTACGAAGTCTGGTCATCACCTGTAGCAACAGCACCGTTCTGTGTATATTGAAGACGGAAACTGCCGTTTGTTCCTCCGTGCTCAGTTGCATATGTATCAAATAACTCAACAGGGAATTTAATGAATTCGCCCCACGTTTTCCCACCATCGGTAGATTTTGAAAATGCAGGCTTACGATTGCTGAAGTCCGGATCATCTGAAAAAACATTAAATATCCAAGAATACATATTGCCGTCAGGATCGGCTACGGTTACCATAGGACTGCTATAATTTGCTGTTAAAGCAGCACCATCGGGTAAATAGAAAACATCACGAACAGGAGACCATTTGGTAGGGATTGTTTTTTGGAAGTCACCTGAACCATTGGCGTAAACCCATGTGCCGTGTTGTCCTGCTTGTCCTGTTTCACTTTCATTCAATACTCCCGACCAGATAACCCCGCCGCCAGCGACCTTATCAAAAGACGAAAGTCTTCCGAATGAATAAGAATAACCTGCTGAATTATTAGTCGTGGGTTTGGCAAGCTCTTCTACAAAAGGGTCTTCCTTGCCAAGTAATAATACCGCAGAGCCGGATTCGGCTACGCCATAAGAGCCTTGACCATTATTATCATAATTAACGCCATAAGCTACTATTGTCATGTCTTCTAATTTATCCGAACCATCGGGATTCGAAAGCGCGATTTGAGGCATAAGAACAATACGGCTCTGATTATCGGGTATAATAACTCTTGGCGTCCACGAAGAGCCGTTATTTGTACTTACATACATCGTCAATCTGCCGCCTTGTGTAGTAAGCGATGGAATTACAACTGCCATAATTCCTGAAGTCGGTTCCATGGCGACAGGGTTAGTTGCCTGAAAAAATGTAAAGATCGAAGTGTTTAAACTTGATTGCCCAATCGTTTTATACGTAAGTGCTTGGGGGTCTTCACTTTTGTTATCGTCAGTAGCTGTCTGCGAAAAGAAAGTTACTTCTTTCGGAATTGTTATATTCTCATTGCGCAATTTTGCTGATGTATTTGGTACACCTGCTTGCGAACTTGAATACGTTAATGCAGCTAATGCTAAAGTAGTCATTAGTTTTTTCATGGATTACACCTCATGTTAATTAAGTAAAGTTTATGATAATTTAACAATCTTGCAAAATTACGCACATTTCCCGTCAGTTATGTGTCGTGGTGAACGATAGTGCGATTTTCAAGTGTTGGAAACTAACCGTTTCTGTTGTAAAGATTCCGACATATAAGAATTGTTTCACCCATTTGAAAGATAAAGTGTTGTGCAGGCATTGTATGTGAAAACACACTCAAAACCTTAGATGAACGCACATACAGTAAGTGCAGATGTATTTCGTCTTCTGAAAAAAAACTTCTTCTATATTTGATAACTTTTTATGTCCCAGATACTTGAACAAGATATTCGTAATGCGGTAGGTAAAGTTGTGGATTCCGATTTGGGTTTTTCTCTGGAACAACTCAATGCTATTGAGAATGTTCAGATTGATGAGAAAAACGTTTCACTATACCTTGAATTGATACCGCCTATACATTGGATTGCAAAAAAAATAGATGATGAAGTTAAAAACGTTATAAAATCTTTAGCCCCGAATCATACTATACAGATTCTTGTAAAGGAAAAGGAAATACCGAGGATATCTAATGCGGGCGTTTTGCCGAATGTAGGTCATTTGATTGCAGTTGCCTCAGGCAAGGGCGGTGTTGGAAAAAGTACGATAGCTGCGAACTTTGCAGCTGCCTTGGCTCAAAAAGGTGCGAAGGTCGGGTTATTGGATGCCGATATATATGGGCCCAGCCAACCTACAATGTTTGGTATGGCTCATGAACAAATGCGTGCCGATAAAACTGAGGACGGTAGAGTATTGGGCTTCCCGAATGAACAGTACGGAGTAAAAGTTGCTTCCATAGGTTTTGTAATGGAAAGAGACCAAGCGGCTATTATGCGAGGCCCGATGCTTGCAGGATATTTTACTACCTTAGTCGAGCAAATATCATGGGGTGATCTTGATTTTCTTGTGTTCGATTTGCCGCCGGGAACCGGTGATATTCAGTTGACATTAACTCAAAAAATACCTTTAACGGGTGCGGTAATGGTAACGACACCTCAAGAAATAGCACTTGCCGATGTACGAAGAAGTATTTCGATGTTCAGAAAAGTGAATGTTGATATTTTAGGCGTTGTAGAAAATATGAGTTACTTTGTTCCACCCGATATGCCTGAAAAGAGATATGATATATTTGGTAAAGGTGGCGGTAAACTTGCAGCAGCAGAAGCAAATGCAAGTTTTTTAGGTGAAGTTCCACTTACTTTAGCTACACGTTCCGGTGGGGATGAAGGGTTGCCGGTTGTGCTGAATCCCGATGACTTTACTCAAGGACAACGACTGCGAGATATAACGGGTAATATTGTGAAAGAAATAAGAAAGGTCAATCTGAAACGTTTGGAAAGACCTGTCGTACAGATTTCGATTTAACATATAAAAAATAAGGTAATATGCTCACTTCGATTGAAACGGAACAAGCAATAAATAAAGCGTTGAGTGAAATACGCCCGTATTTAATGGAGGATGGCGGAGACGTGGAACTTGTGCGTTTTGAGGAAGAAACGCGCATTGTGGAAATACGTTTACTTGGAAATTGTAAAACATGCCCTATGTCGGGAATGACATTAAGGGGAGGTATAGAGCGTTATATCTTATCGAATGTTCCCGATATAAAAAGAATAGAGGCAATCCCATAAGTTATTCTATTATTTAATGAAAAAAGCATATTCCGTTTCAGTTGTTCTTCTAACGATACTTTGTTATACAGTCGAAGCACGTAATAATTGGTCATCGCAATTAAAATCGAATATTACTTTTGATAATGCTTTCAGGCATTTAAAAATTTTATCCTCCGACGAAATGCGTGGTAGAGATACGCCAAGTCCGGAACTTGAAAAATCGGCGGAATATATTGCCGATGAATTAAAAAAATACGGTGTTCAACCGATTAACGGACATTATTTTCACACATATCATATCAGACAATTCGATATCGGAGAACCTATTGAATTATCACTCCAAATATCTGATTCCATAAAAACCTTTCAGTTGAAAAACGATTTTATCCCGTTTAGTAATACGGGTGAAGCGAATATTGGTAAAGCCGACATTGTATTTGCGGGTTTCGGTTGGCAAGATACGAGTAAACAATATGATGACTTCACGGGTATTGATGTAAAAGGCAAAGTTGTTATTATGATTGGCGGTTCGCCTGCATTCGGAACGCCACGGCAGATTACTAATGGCGAAGGGCGAGAACGTGGAATCCGCACAAAAGTGGAGAAGGCAAGGGCATTAGGAGCGGTTGGAGTTCTTATTTTCAGCAATCCCTTATTACGGTTAAAACTAAGACCCGTTGGATATCCTTTCCCGTCATTATATAAAACTCTTGCCGGTGAAAAGATGCCGATTGTGTATGATGATACGACAGAAAAAAGAATACCTGTAATTCATTGTGGCGAAAGAATTGCTGAAGCATTATTCGGTAGCGTTGATAACTTAAAAACGATTGTTCGTGCAATGGATAGTACGAATAAACCTAATTCTTTTGTATTAAAAACAGCAAGAACAGTACGGTTTTCCGTTACGCTTTCGTCAAAAAGAATACCTGTTCGTAATGTAATGGGAATGGTGCAAGGTTCAAAAAATAGTAATGAATATATAGTTATCGGTGCACATTATGACCATGTGGGATATTCCTCACCGCAAAACAAATCGGTGGATTCGATATTTAACGGAGCAGATGATAATGCGTCGGGAACAACGGCGCTATTATTATTAGCTAAATCTTTTTCGTCAATGTCTGTAAAACCCGATAGAAGTATTGTATTTGTTGCCTTTAGCGGCGAAGAAAAAGGATTATACGGCTCAAAAGCTTTTACAGATAATCCGCCTTTATCATTGCGGGAGTGTGTTGCAATGTTTAATATGGATATGATAGGTAGGAACGATTCTAATTCGATTTCTGTCGGCGGAAGTTCGCGCTGTCCGGAATTGGCGAAATTATCTGAAAATGAAAATGCAAAAATGAGTGAACCCTTTACTATCAAATATGATGCGGAACATTTTTTCTTCAGAAGCGACCAAGCAAACTTTGCAAAGAAGAAAATACCTGTTTTATTCTATTTTAGCGGAGAACATTCCGATTATCATAAAGTAACTGATGAAATATCAAAAATTAATTTTGACAAGCTGTTACGAATTACCGAATTGTGTGGAAATACAGTTATAACAACTGCCAACCTGAATTATCGCTTTCCTTATACTCCGCAAAAAGGCGATGAAGAATAATGAATATGAGATACAGTATTGATTGTAGTATTCATTATTCACGAAGCATCTTTATGAATAAAAATTCAATAAAGCATCCTTTCCTCTCGTATAATTTTTCCGATTTCTTTTGCCTGTAGGGAAACAAACAATCCTTTCATAGGTCTATACGGAGGTTTCGGATATATAACTGTGCTACATAATTGTGAAATATAAAGAGTGAAACACATTCATTCCTACACGGTTATTTTCATGAACATTGGTTCTGTTCCTCTGTAAACTCCGTAAATTTGCTAAATTTTATGTTTAACTTAAATAAGGTGCTGATACGATGAGATACACCATACGTATTATGGCGTTGGCCTCAATTCTGGCATTATGGATGGCAAATGCTGTCAATGCCCAAGAGCCAACATGGTTATTTGCCCAACGTTATGGCGGAAGTTCGCAGGAAATCGGAACATCTGTTGCCGTGAACACTTCCGGCGTCTATGGTTGCGGAGGTTTTTCCAATACGGTTATCTTCGGTTCCTCAATTCAAACTTCCTCAGGTGGAAGCGATATATATGTTGCACGGTTCACACCACAAGCACAAGCGGTATGGTCACAAAAAGCCGGAGGTACGGGAGATGACCGTGCTACCGCACTTGCCCTTAGCGCGGCAGGTGATGTATATGTTACCGGATGGTTTTCCGGTACGGTTACATTTGGTTTCCAACAACTTGTAAGCGCCGGCGGTCGCGATATTTTTGTTGCGAAATACAATTCCGATGGGGTACTTCAATGGGTTAAGCGTGCCGGTTCGGTAAAAGATGATTATGCCGAAGGTATTGCCGTGAATGGTAATAATGTATTTATTAGCGGTTCATTTACCGACTCAACACGATTCGGAAACCTTGCGATGATGCGTGCTGTCGGTAAAACAGACATCTTTATTGCTTCCTATACATTAGCCGGAGCAGAAGTATGGTCTCAACAAGGCGGCTCAACGGGGCTTGCATATGCGCGTTCTATCGTTGCAACGGCATCTGCCGTATATGTGGGCGGCTCATTTACCGATTCGTTGAAACAAGCGGGCGCAATAGTAACTGCGGGCGGGCATGATATTTTCGCTGCAAAATACAACACAACTACGGGTGCTTTCCAATGGTCACGCCGTTGGGGTCGTCCGGGTGATGACATGATAAATGATATCAGTCTTTCGGCTAATCATCGTTTAGTTCTGGGCGGTTCATATAAAAGCGATACGCTTATCCTGGGTGCTACACGTTTGGCAAGAACAGGCGCAATGAACGGATTCATGGCGAGAATCGATACGGCGACAGGCACGCCGGATTGGGCTGTACGTATCGGCGGAGTAGGAAACTCGGCTGTACACGGTATTGCTACCGACGGTGCTAACGGTATGTATGCAACAGGTGAGTTTTCAAGCTCATATTCTCAAGGAGGAATTTCCGTTCCGAATGGGGGGGGAGCAGATGTTTTTGCAGTTAAGTACAGTTCAGCAGGCGGATTGGAATTTGCGCGATCAGCAGGCGGTCCTTCTAATGATGTCGGTTACGCTGTTACAGCCAATGCGATTGGTGAATCGTATTATACAGGCAGTACTTTCTTCCGTTCTGACTTTGACCAAGTAAAACTTAATGGTAATGGAGAAAATGATGCCTTTTTGGCTCGGTTATCTGTTATCAATTCGTTGGATGCAGGTGTAACAGCCATTACGGTTCCGGTTAAACCTTTTGCTCAAGGCGGGCAGCAAGTAAGCGCAGTTGTTAAAAATTACGGCAGCCAAAGAATAGATTCCGTAAGAATTGTGTGGACATTTAACGGCACGCCGCAAACAACGGTACGTTATAGAACGGCTATTGAGCCCGGGCAAACGGCAACGGTTGTACTCGGCACTCCAATATTTCCGGCAAAAACTTTATCTACAATTATAGCAACTACACAATTCCCTAATGGAGTTGTGGATATAAATGAGATTAATGATTCGAGAGAAGGGCGTTTAGGACCCGGCTTACTGACGGGTGAATATACGGTTGGTGGCTCATCACCGGATTTCCCTAATTTATTACTTGCAAATGAATACTTGCATTTGTGCGGAGTATTAGGCAGAGTAACATTTAATGTACGTTCGGGCAATTATGAAGGACCTTTGGAATTTAGTGCAATTCCGGGTTTAACGGGCGAACGCCGTCGCGTTGAATTCCGTAAGGATGAAACGAGTGTGAATAATCCTAATGTTTCTTATGCCGCTATTTATCCGAATAATAATTATGTGCTTTCGATTGACGGCACGGATTGGTTGACATTTAATAATATCAATTTTAATAGTGTTGGTACGGGTATGTATGCAAATGTGGCCACATTGCGTAATAATACAAGAGCCATCGCTTTTCAACAATGTAATTTTAATTTCGTACTCAATAATACGGCTACATTGGATGATAATTTCCAAGTTATGGATGACAATGGTTGTGATTCATTGAATATAACAAACTGTACCTTTAATGGTGGTTTTGATGTTCTTGATTTGGGACAAAGTACTATAAAACGTCAGAATATTACGATTTCAGGTAACACGATAACGAATTTCAAAGACACGGGTATTTCTTGTTCAGATGTAAATGCACCGGTAATAGTTGGAAATAAACTTACAACGAATACGAGTTCCGTTATAGGTATTTGGCTACTTGACGTTACGGGTAGTATGAAAATGACAAATAATGTTATTACAGGATTACCTTCTGGTGCCGGAATTTTCATAACCGACCTTATGTCAACGAATACAGAGAGATCGTTAATTACCAATAATATGGTACAAATAGGGTCTGCCCCCGCTCAAGAAATATATGGCTTAGTATTAGTAAATTCACAATTCTGTAATATCTATCACAATACGGTAAATAATACATCCAATGACCGTTCGCATACGGCATTATTGATTGATGGCGGAAGTAATTTAAGCTTAATCAATAATATATTCTATAACTCAGGTGGCGGTCGTGTAATGGATATTGACTACCCGGCTACCTCGCCTATTATTGCAGCGGATTTTAATAATCTTTATACGAACGGACCTATTTTGGCTCGCTGGACTGCGGGTGTTGATTCGGATACATTGTTAAATATTCAGCAATTACGTACTGAAAAAGGAATTGATATTAATTCCGTTGCTCGTAATATTACATTCGGTACGGATAGAGTACATTTGACTCTGGTTGATGAAGTACTATACGGTACGCCAACGGTACTTATGGCGGTTGATAAAGATATTGATAATCAGCCGCGCCGTAATTATTATCGCGGTGCCGATGAAATCATACCTGTTATTACTTTAACAAAACAACCCGAACGTATAATTGCATGTGCCGGGGATGTTGTGGTATTTGAAGTAAAAGCAAATATTACGAATGCGGGTACTTTAACATATCAATGGCAGAGAAACGGCGTTAATATTCTTGATTCAGTTCGTAGCAGACTTGTTTTGCGTAATACATCTTATTTGAATGATGGTTTTTATCGTTGTATTGTTTCCGGTAATTCGGGAGCCGATACGCTTTATACCGTTATCGGTCAGTTAAGTGTTACGACGAGAACGGAAATTTTGCGTGAACCGAATCACAATTATTTATTAACGGGTGATAATGCACGATTTGAAGTACTTGCGGAAGCTGCTCCGATTGTTGATATCGGAAGAGTTCGCTATACATGGTTAAGAGGTACAACGGTTATTCAAAATTCGCAGCGTATTTCGGGTCAGGGAACATCCATACTCCAGATATTTAATGTACAACCTGCCGATACGGGTAGAAATTACCGCGTAATTGTCGAGGGTTCTTGCGGTGCTGATACTTCGCAATTTATTTCTTTATTATTACCCGGCGGTACTTTCTCTTTACAACCGAAAGATGAAAATGTTTGTGCAAATCAGACAATACAATTAAAAGCGGAAGTAAAAACAAATATCGTTAATCCGACAATAAGATACCAATGGAGAAAAGGCGGAACAGCGTTAAACAATGACGGACGCATAACCGGAAGCACGACGGCGACTTTAACAATCGCTAATGTTTCGGCTGGTGATACGGGTGCTGACTATACCTTATTTGTTCGTATTGAAGAACTGAACAGCGAATTTATATCGAATGCAGTTCGCATTACATTGAAAAAACCGACAAGAGTGGTTACTGCTCCGCAGAATGCCAATGCTTGTCCTGGTAAACCGCTTACACTTACGATTACTGCTGAAGGCGCGGCGGTACGTTATCAGTGGCAATTGAATGAGCAAAATATTGCCGGTGCTACGAATGTATCTTATACGATACCTGCGCTTGACAATCAGACAATAGGAAAGTATCGTGTGGTTGTTACGGGTGATTGCGGTACGGTTACTTCGGATGTAGCAAATATTGGCTTGATTGATCCGGTTAAATTCCTTGCCGATCCGCCTACAACAGTCGTGCTTAGCCAAGGTCAGCAATTAGTAATTAACGTTGCTGCTGGCGGACAATTACCGATTGCCTATCAGTGGTATAAAGATGGTGTACGTTTGGATGGACAGGTGTTAAATCCATACTTCAAATCGAATGTAACACTAGCTGATGCGGGTACCTACTATTGTATTGCGAAAAATGTATGTGACTCGATAACATCGAAGCCGATAAAAGTTGTTATTAACCCAACAAGCGTTGACGATAATGGTGATTTCAGTTCATATGCAATTAGTGTCAATCCGAACCCTGCTATATCTATAGCTACGGTATCGTTCAATTCCGAGAATGTTTCCGCTTATACGCTAACCTTAACGGATATGACCGGAGTCGTGATTATGACAATGAACGGTATGGCAAACAGCGAAAGAGAAATGGTGGAGTTATCCGCAGAAAAACTCGGTATTGTTTCAGGTTCGTATATCTGTACTGTTACGGCAGGCGAGAAACGAATGATGATACCGGTAGTATTTGCGCGTTAAAAATCGGAAATAGTGCATTGTAATAACAACGGGCAGCGACTAAGTGTTTAGTTTTGCTGCCCGTTGTATTTTTGAATCAGACATCTCTCTTCGAAATTCGTTTTGGCGTTGTAGGTATGGTTATTTATAAAACATCAGAAGAATTACAATCGGCGCTTGAACATGCTGCCGATGCAAAAGAGTTTTGTTTGTTATTATGCAAAGAAACCGAACACCTGCTCAATAATGATCCGGTATATGTAGAACGGATTTCCAAAGATATAGAAAGACTTTCCGAAGCGTATATAGGCGACATGACCGACAGAGCGGAGGTTATTAAAGAAGCAATGCTTGTACGAGGTGGAGCTTTGTACAGAATGGGAAGATATGAAGAGGCAATCGGAATAAGTAATCAGGGATTGGAGATTGCAACATTATTGAGTGATAGTAAGGGGCAATCACTTGCAATGAATACGCTTGGTGCGGCTGCCATAGCCCAAGGCGATTATGAAACTGCTTTAGTAAACCATACGGGCAGTCTTACCTTACGAAAACAGATTGGCGAACGAGCCCTTATCGCCATTTCCCTTATGAATATAGGCAATGTTTACTTTGCTCTTGGCGATGTGGCGCAGGCACTCGATTACTTTATGCAAAGTCTTACTATACGAGAACAACTTGGCGATGAACACGGAATCGGCGTTTCGTTATCGAATATATTTGGCGTATATGGTATGATGGGCGATGTGGATCAGGC
>JALHLL010000056.1:4951-15944 GCA_022844575.1 bacterium | reverse complement strand
TTTGAAGTTTTTTTTATGAATTATGTCTTAGTTTTTTTTTGTATTTTTTTATTAGATGTTGGAGTTAATGATAATGGACTTATTTTATTTATTTAGTGTTGTTGTGGAATTGGTTTTTATTGCATCTTTTACAAATTGTTGCATCATCCTTTTATTTTGGTCGGATATATCATATCTGTTAAAGTCAAATACAATCAAACTTAACCTACTCACTTCAAATACATTCTTAGTTTTTGAAACTTGTATCGAGCAATCCGAATTGAGTTCTGTTCCGTCAGGTAATTTCAATTTAAGAAATGCTTTTAACGAATCATTAGCAAAAAGTTCCTTATCAATGTTTGCCAAAGCACCTTTGGGTAATTGTAATGATATATTTTTAGGTGAATCAGCACCGGATTGTTGCGTCAACACTCCGTTTTTGCCATGGATAGAAAGTGTCCAAGAAGCAGGTAAAATATCGCTTCTCAACTTTATTGAAAACGATTGAATGTCCTGAACGGGCGTGAATTCTAAAAACCGCGAATGAACGACAGGTCTCAAAAGGGACGGGTCGTCTGAATAAATTTCCACACGTCTGTTTTCCTGATAACCTTCAGTATAGCGTACATTTGTTGGAATTTTGGGTACATCTCTTGTTTCAACTTTTATTCTTTTCGAATCGACACCCCAATTTTTTGTTAAGTATTCAGATACTTTTTCTGCTCTTCCCTTTGCTATTTTAAGTCGTTCACTCGATGACGGTAATTCAATACCATCGGAATTTCCCACTATAGTGATTTCGGTCTTGGGGTTTTCATTCATACGTTTTCCAACAATATGAAGAATATTATAATATGTTTTGAGCATATCTTTTGGCAAATCTTTCTCCGAGAAATCCTGTTTTCTGTTTACGCCGAAAGCACTTGATACCACTGCTTGAGCACTATCGAAAAATATGTATGGTAACAATGGAAAAGTTTGTGTTACGACCGTTTCTTCAACAATAAGAGGTTGTGAGGATACACCTGAAAAACGTATAGCCGGTTCACGAACAATAATCGGCGGTGGTGGAGGGGGGGGCGGCGGAATAACGGTATCAACTTTAGGTATTACAGGTGGAGGCATATACTTCGTATCACCTATACGCGTTCTTATGGAAATACCCGCGAAATATGATTGTTGTTTCCAATCGGCATCGGTAATTATACTGTTAAGCCCATAACGATAACCGACTTCGGGTGTTATATATGCTCCTTCACCGATTTCTAAATCGTAGCCCAATATACCGGAAGCTCCGTAAGAAGATGTTATCGTTTCGACTCTTCCCGAAAAATTGGTTTTTATTTTTCTTTCATTTGGGAATAATACCGATTCAGGGGAGACTATCTCTTCGTTTTGAATATAAGAATTTCCAAAAATACTATTCCCCGCATCTACCCCGAGTCTCAATCGTACAGGAATTTCTTCAAAAGGTTGTACAATGGCACCGATATCGAATACTAAGTACTCAAGAGTCGCATCATATGTATGACGTAAGTTAAGAGGTTGATATGATTGAGAAAAGGGTTCATAAACCTCGAAACGCGCTATATCCTTTGTTAAGAAACCCGGTCTTTGCGCATACCCTATTCGAGCCGAAACGGAAAGCAAAGAAGGGAAAAGCGAATACTCAACAAGAACACCGCCTGCTAAACCGTATGTATCTCCATCTGAGAATACGCCGCAATCGGTCGAGCCGTAAAAAACAGGTATTGCAGTACTGTTTTTTATAAGATTGTAATTACCGTAAGCACCTATAGACCAATCACTTTTAGCGATGATTGAATCTTGTGCATAACAAAACTTTGTTACACACACCATTATTGTAAAAAAAAGTAGAGCCCTTATCATGTATTCAAAAATGAGTCAGAAGAAAAAAAGATACACTTTGAAGAAGAGTTTATCGAACTATCGAGAACTTTTTGAGAGAAGATGAAATTGTACCCCCATTTTCATCAGTTTGAGTCACTTTAAATAAATATACACCCGTTGAAATATCTCCATTATCGGATGTTCTGCCATTCCACTCCACACCGCCATTTCCGTCGGTTTCATATAAACGGATTAACTCTTTACCATCGAGTGTAAGTATTGTAACAGTTGCTTTCGGCGGTAAGTTACCAAAAAAAACCGGAGTTTTTTCGGATAAACGAACCGGACTCGGAAAAACAAAAGCATTATCGGTATTATTGGCTGATAATGTAAAACCTATTACAGCACCTGCACCTGTTGTCATCGGTTGACCGGAAATATCTTTAACATTCTTAACACGTAATGTGTAATTTCTTCCGATTGGAACAAGGGGTTCACTACCATTGAGCGTAATGGTTACGGATGATTTATTGTCGATATTGATTGACTGTATAATACCGAATGGTTCTAAGGAATAATTACCTATAGCACTTGCTTCCTGCTCGTCGAAATTTTTAGAAAAAAGAAGGTTTAATGTAGTTGGGTTTACAACTTTTACTGACGATAGAAACAAAGAATCAAAGTGTCGGGGTGGATTTATTTCAAAATCGAATATGGCACTCTCCGAAAGTAAAAAATATCTATCGGAGAAACTTTCAATCGATATGCGAGCTCTTGAAAAATCAAGCGGATTGGCAAATGTAAGAATTGTATTAGAGTCATCGGCATGTAGAATTGTTATAGGAATAACCGTTCTATCCGTATTGTCGCGATCGGTGATCTTAAATACATTTGTAGGTAAAACTGAATGTGGTAAAAAACCATCGAATTTAACTCGTAGTGTTTTTTCGTTTAGGGTAGTAACGTTAATCGGTTTGGTTCTTTTATGTAGAAAAACGATAGGAGTTTCCGAAGGCTTACTTACTGCTACATTGTTTTTTAATGCAGTGATGAAAAATTTATAGGGAGTATTTGTTGTTAGTAAAATATCTTTCGCTTCCGTTTCAGTTGTAGTTGTCGAAAAATCAGGCGTATTATCCGGTTGTTTAGGAAAAGGGAATAAATAACCATCAATTTTATAACTTACATCCGGTGCAAATTCTCTCCATCTGATTAATGGCGTATCTTCTGTCAGGGGGCGTGCTTCTATTATTATGGGTCCTGATGGTAATTCAGTTGATACTTTATAAAATGTAACACTATTAAAGTTGGAGATTCCTATGAGAGTTTCTTTACTATTTCTAATATCTCCGACAATAAATGTTTTTGAAAAGGTTGTATCGGAATACCAGAAAGGGGAAAGCCTCTTTTTTTCATCGTCCCATTTCATTATATATACACGAGGAAACATCGAAAAAAGTAGTTCATCACCTTTTACATTGTCAATATCAGCTATCCTGAACCCCCGTTCATATTCTGTTCCTATCCTCACACCATAGAAAATTTCCGGATCGGACTCAATATAATTATTGGGAGAATCGGAAGTAATAATATGGTAATTCCATACCGATGGCTCAAATTCGCCTTTGGAATCTGATGTTTGATAATTATAATAACCGAACACTAATTCTTTTTTTCCATCTCCATTAATATCCCCGGATTGTAAAAATTCGGTACCGCCTTCGCCTTCATGAAAAATTGTATGTTCTAATGTATAACTATTATTGTTGTACTCATAAATCATCAGATCGGCATCACTATCTGCAAAAACTACTTCAAGATTACCGTCATTATCAATATCTTCAATAATACAATTCGGTCTTTCATGCGAATTTTCACCACCGTCCCCACCACGCGGGGAAACATTAGGCAATAGGGCAATCTCTCTATATATAGAACCGTCAAACTTTACAATACTCATAACGGTATCACGAAAACCGAATATCTCATCCTTACCATCATTGTCAATATCGAAAAAGGAAGCGGCCGAAAACTCTTTTCTGTTTCTACGAATATTTAATACTTCGCTTGAAAAAACTGCATTAGAAAATGTTGTATTATTATCCGTTTTCTGAAATGCACGGCTCGCATATAAAGAGGCATCTCTTCGATAACATAATAACTCTTTCAGTCCATCGCCATTGGAATCTCCAAAACCCTGGGGTATCCACGTATCATTCGTACTCTCTTTTACAATCAATTTATCCCCATCATACTCAGCGATTTGTAGATCGCCGAATTTTGTTTTTTCAGAATTTATGACTGCAATGCAGGGTTTATCCGAATAGAAATTATTTATCTCCGATGATAAGTAAGAAATGGGTAAGGTTAATCCTGATTCTATAAGTGCATCACTTCTAAAAACCCTATCATCGTTAAATAATAAATCCGATTGTCGAGAAATGGTATCAACACCATCTATAATGGCAAAAACTTTTGTGTAATAGTTTTGTTGAATGTCAAACGGATAATCAAGAACAAGATCATGATTTCTTGTGTAACGTTTATTATCTTCAAAAATACCTACATAAATATTATCCGATTTCCTTAGCAAATGAACAGATGTTCTACATCTGCTTGAAGCAACAATCGAGCAAATGACCCTTCGGGTATTATTATACCAAATAGGAGAAAAGTTAACAGTTCTGAAAGCTAATGGCGAATTAGAAGATATTAAGTCAATTCGATTACGGCGTTCAACCGTGTTGCCGTTTGTCATATAAATAACCAATCGAATTGTATAGGATGTATCTTTTAATGTACCTATTTCCAAATTACCCAGCACAGATGACATGATTCTTTCATCTCTTCTCTGACCAATTTGTATCCATTGTGTCTTTTCATTTGCATCGCCAATGGTATAATACAATTCCGAATAGAGAAACAGAGGTACTAATGTAGAGCCGCTAATTGTAATTGTTTGAGTTTTATTCCTATTAAAGACCTGACCTTGTTTCGGGAAATCAATTATGTATTGAGTTTTATTTACATTTTCCAAAGCACTTCCTGCATTTAAAGCTCCTGCTCCGAAACGTTCATCCCACCCTTGTGTACCCAAATCATCGCATGTGGAAAACAAAATCCCCTTTATATCCTCAGGCGTTAACGATGAATTTGCGGAAAGTAATAAGGCCGCGACCGCGGCAACATGTGGAGCGGCTGCACTTGTTCCCTGAAAAGCATAATTATATTGATTATTGGGTTTCGTTGTAATTATGCCGACACCCGGGGCTGATAACCCTAAATAAGAGCCGTATGAACTGAAAGAGGCTGCACTATTCTTATCCGTTATGGCTCCCACTGCAATTACCTCGCCATACGATGCCGGAAATCGTCTTAACAGTCTTGTCGCCTGCTGATTATCATTTCCCGAGGAAGCACATAATACGGTGCCGGATTCATAGGCAAACCTAACGGCATCATGTACAAGAGGTGATTCTATAATATCCCCGAAGCTCATGCTGAGAATTTGTACTCCATTCAGAGCAGCATAAACGATAGCTGCTGCAATATCATCCTCCTCACCATTACCCGAAGCATCAAACGCCCTTAGTGAAACCAATTTTGATTTTGGTGCAATACCTGTTCCGCCTTTGTTATTATTCGTACTTGCTGCAATAATTCCGGCACATTGAGTACCGTGTCCCTGTTCGTCAATAGGTAAAGGGTCTCTAACAGAAGCATCACCGATATTGAAAAACGATTGATCAACAAAATCATATCCGATCACGTCGTCCGGCAATCCGTTTCCATCATTGTCCAAACCGTCGAAATCACCATTTACTCCGTTACGTTGCTCATCGTTAAACCATGGCTCAAAAGAACCGTTCTTATTTAGGTCTTCGTCATTATGTATCCACATATTACCTTTAAGGTCTTCATGATTGAAATCAATACCCGTATCAATCACTCCTACCTTAATCCCATCACCGACACTTATCTTCCATGCTTTTTCAAGTCCTATTCTGTAAAGGTTCCACTGTCGTGGTGCTAAAGAATCATCAGATGGGAATGTCTCATCAATTTTGAATGACCTCATCTCATAAGCTTGTTCGATACTTATGTCGGTTCTGAAATCGGTTATAGTTTTGCTAAGTACATTTTCATCAACCGTAACTTTTATATACCTCTCCAATTCTGCATAATTGTAACTGCTGCTCAATTTTGATGTTTTAGAAGACCTACTTTTGTCAGAAAAGAGAGGAGTGATTTCTCTGAACGATGTACTTTTGGGCTGTTCGACAAATTGAAGCATTTCATTTTTGGAACGAAATTTGACAATTATAGATACATCTTTCGCGGTACTACCTGTTACCATACAGAAATGTAGTATAGTGAACGGAAGGAAATATAGTAGGGTGATATACTTGTTCATGGAGTCTTTGTATCAGAATTATAAGAAGTTCTGCCATTTTTGAATCTCACAAATTTACAATAGCTTTGTTGTCTGTGTACACTATATGAATCTTTTTTTATTTGTTTACGGGGCAGCCAAATGTTATCTTCGCAGGTCGTATATTGTATCTGAATCATTTTATCAATATTTAAGTAGGAGGAGTCATGTATCAACAACTCCGGCGATTGAAAGCAGTTATCGCTATTTTGAGTTTTGGTGCAGTTGTTACTTTTGTGGGGTGCACTCCAAAAATCACTGAAGAACAATTAGCTAAATTACGCGAACTCAGGTCTGAAACTGCACGTCTCGAAACAGAGATTAAGAAACAGGAAGCTGATAAAGCAAAAATTGATCGGGAATTGGCGAGTCGTCAAAAAGAGTTGAAAGACTGTGAAGACAAACGCAATTTTGTCAATCAGAAACTTTCGCAATGGCCCAATGTGTGGGAATAATTTGTATCAATAACCTGTATTCTTATCAACAAATTGAGATAATTCAAGGAGAAATAAATGAAAACTGTGATCAGATTTCTTCCACTTTTATTTTTAGCATTCGGTGTACTTTCAGCAGCTGATGAAGCACCTGATTGTTCTAAAAATGAAGAGTTCATGAAGATGAATTATACCCGCGACCAGGGTGATATTTGTATTCGTGAGTGGCAAACGAAAGTTAATGATCTGAAAGCTAAACTTGATGCGGCAACTGCCGCAACAAAAAAGAGTGAAGAGGAGCTAACGAAAACAACGAACGCCGTTGCAGACTGTAATAAAGAATTATACAGACTCATCGGTGCAACTGATGCGGACGTAAATGCATTTAGAGATCGTCTTGGAAGATTAGTGGGACGTATTAGAGAAATGAAAGCTCTAAGTGATGATGCTTTGGCTGACAGGCAAGATCAAGTAAAAATGTTGGAAGACGAATGGAATCAATTGAAACAAATCAAAATTTCCATTCTACCTGAATTCTATAATACGATGGTTCAGGCAGGACGAGACATTAAAGGTCTTTACAGACAGAAAAAAACTCGCGAGTACATAGTTCAGACATGGGCAAAAGAACGTGATTGTTTGTGGACGATTTCCGGCAAACAAGAAATTTATGCCGATCCTTTCCAATGGCCTAAAATTTGGCAAGCGAATACGGATCAGATTCGTAACCCTGATATCATTCATCCGGGACAACGTTTATTGATTCCGCCTGCTGGTGAAAAAACTACTGAGGAAATGAAAGCAGAACGTTCCTATTGGAGAAAAAAACGCGCAGCTATGAAATCAAATGAAGAGCAAGCTGCAAACTCTCCGGTTGAAACAACAACAGCACCTACGGCTACTGCCCCGAAATCGGGTAAATAATGTATAGTAGCTAGTTTGTTGATGCGCTATTGCGCCCCATCATGTTTATAGAGTGGTGGGGCTTTTTTTTACATGGAATTTACATTACTCTATGGAATTGTTAGAGAAAAAAATTAAAATCAACCCGAGCATTGACTCACTTCTATTACTTGGTTACAACGATAATAATATTCTGGAGATCGAAAAGAGATTCGGAGCGAGCATAGCTGTTCGCGGAGATACGATTACGGTTCGAGGTGAGACGAATGAGATCAGAGCCATCGAGAGAATTATAGAAGAACTGCAATATATCATACGTACCAAGGGAAGTTTATCACCTGAGCAGGTTCAAAATGTAATCGAAATTGCGACTGATGATAAAGTATCGAAAAGAGATAAGGAGACATCAGTTTCAGCAGAAGGTACTATTTATGTAGGCAGAAAATGGAATATCATTGCGAAAACACCCAATCAAAAAGAGTATTGGAAGGAAGTTCATAGGAATGATATTGTGTTTGCAATCGGTCCTGCCGGTACAGGAAAAACATTTCTTGCTGTGGCAATGGCACTTGCCGCATTAAAAAACAATGAGGTTAGCCGTATCATATTATCGCGTCCGGCAGTAGAAGCAGGTGAGTCACTCGGATTTCTACCCGGAGATTTAAATGAAAAGGTCGTACCGTATCTACGCCCTTTACTTGATGCTTTGGGTGATATGATGTTACCTGAAAAGCTAAAAAGTATGACGGAAAAAGGAATTATAGAAATTGTTCCTTTGGCATATATGAGAGGTCGAACACTTAATGATTCGTTTATTATTTTGGACGAGGCACAAAATGCGACCGCTACACAGATGAAGATGTTTTTAACACGTCTCGGAAAAAACTCCAAAGCGATTGTAACCGGGGATATAACACAAACCGATTTACCGAGTTCTACAATGTCCGGTTTGGTACATATTCAGAATATATTGAAGGGTATAGAAGGTATCGGATTTGTTTATTTTGATAAATCGGATGTGGTACGACATCGTTTGGTTGCAGCCATTATTGATGCTTATGAAAAAGCAGATATAAAAAAGAATAAGAAAATTCAAGAGAATAAAGCAACTCTCAATCATGAAATTGGTGAATAATAATTAGAAATACGGCGTGCTTGTACTTTTTCGCATAGGGTTCTTGGAGTTTTCCTTAGTTGACTTGGCAGATATTGTTATAGTCAGCATACTTTTTATTGCGATGTATCGAGCATTACGCAATACCGTTGCCGTACAAATACTTCTCGGATTATTATTGCTTTTGGTTGTTTCCGTTGCTACGGAATCAATGAATCTTAAAGCATTTAATTGGATATTAAGAACAATAACCGATGTTTGGCTTATTGCTTTTATTATTCTATTTCAACCGGAAATCCGAAGGGTATTATTAATTGTAACGCGAACGCGATTATTCCGTTTATTCATCAGGCAAAGTATTGCCGATACGATTGATGAAGTCATTACGGCAACGAAGGAATTATCCGAAAGACACACCGGCGCATTGGTTGTATTTACAAGAACCCAGAATGTAAAAATGACGATAGATACCGGTATTCCATTACAAGCAAAAGTATCAGAGGAATTGTTGATTTCGATTTTCAATCCGAAATCACCATTGCATGACGGAGCAGTTGTAATTGAAAATCAAATACTTATTGCTGCACGATGTGTATTGCCTTTAAGTACAACAACGAAGTATGAGGGGAGAAATTTAGGTACAAGGCATCGGGCTGCTTTAGGGATTTCCGAACAAACGGATGCTGTAATTCTGGTGGTTTCTGAAGAAACAGGGCAAATATCATTAGCACAAGAAGGAAAACTCACCGTAGGCGTTCCTTTTATGCAGTTAAAAGAAAAACTTTCGCAAATGTTAAATGAACAACAAATAAGTGCTGCGGCGGCGGTATAATATTGGAAAATTAATAAATATGCAATCGGCGATTAGAATAAATCAATTTAAAGAAGAAAGATTACAGTTAATAGAACAATTAAGAATGCGTGGTATAACGGATGAAAATGTACTTTCCGTGATGAGTGATTTGCCGCGTGAACTTTTTGTAAAAGATGGTTTTGAACGCCGCGCTTATGAGGACTCGGCATTACCTATCGGATTGCAACAGACAATTTCGCAGCCGTTTACAGTGGCATTCATGACACAAAAACTGCAATTGGAATATGGTGAAAAAATTCTGGAAATAGGTACAGGAAGTGGTTATCAAGCTGCTGTTCTTGCGAAATTGGGCATGAAGGTATTTACAATCGAACGTCACTTTGATTTGTATAGACAAGCACGTTCTATTTTAGCAGAGATGGGTTTAACAGTTTCTACAAGGCAAGGCGATGGTACGATAGGGTGGAAAGATAATGCTCCGTATGATGCTATTATTGTAACCGCAGGTGCACCGGATGTACCGAATAGTTTGGTTATGCAATTACGAATAGGCGGTAGAATGATTCTGCCTATCGGCGATGAAAAATCACAAATGCTTACCCTTGTTCGGAGAATAGATAATGAACATTATGAGGGGCATAATCTGGGTGAATTCAGATTTGTGCCGTTAGTTGGTAAAGAGGGTTGGGCTGATAAAAAATAAATACTCTATAAAGTAATACCATAATAAAAATAATAAGAAAAATAGGTTCAGACTATGTCACAATATCCTTTTCAAGATATAGAACGTAAATGGCAACATTATTGGTTGGAAAACTCAACGTTTAAAGTTTATGATGATTTTTCAAAACCTAAGTACTTTGTGCTTGATATGTTTCCATATCCGAGTGGAGCGGGACTTCATATAGGGCATCCCGAGGGATATACAGCGACTGACATTGTGGCTCGATATAAAAAAATGCGAGGATTCAATGTATTGCATCCTATGGGTTTTGATGCTTTCGGCTTACCGACCGAACGTTATTCAATGAAAACGGGTATTCACCCCTATGAAGCAACGGCAACGAACGTTGCAAACTTTAAAAGACAATTAAATATGTTGGGTTTGGGATATGATTGGACACGCGAGGTAAACACCACTGACCCTGCATATTACAAATGGACTCAGTGGATGTTTTTATTGATTTACAATTCATGGTTTGATGAAATACAACAAAAAGCACGTCCCATTGCTGAATTACCTATACCGGAGAATATAACTGAACGAAAGGATATTGAGGATTACAAGGATAATCACAGACTTGCATATATAGCGTCGATTCCCGTTAATTGGTGCGAGGAATTAGGAACCGTTTTAGCAAATGAAGAAGTGGATGAATGGAAAGAAAAAGGATATACAGTTGAGCGTCGTCCGATGAGACAATGGATGATAAAGATTACAAAATATGCTCAACGTTTATTGGATG
>JALHLL010000056.1:0-4941 GCA_022844575.1 bacterium | reverse complement strand
CGTTCTCGGCCAATATAGAGGCTCGTGCCGGCTTTGCGAAGCCGATGCTTCTCCAGGCAGGGCGGAGATCCGCGCAAGTCCGACCGAATCGCGGGAAGGATTGGAAAATCATTCGGCGCTGAAATTGATTTTCCTGTTTTAGGTGATGAGGTGGGTATAAGGGTTTTTACAACTCGACCCGATACTGTTTTCGGTGCAACGTATGTAGTATTAGCACCCGAACATCCTTTGGTTGATATAGTAACGGATGCCGATTATAAGGATATTGTACATGAGTATCGTGAAAAAGCATCGATAAAGAGTGATTTGGAAAGAACGGAATTGGCAAAAGAAAAAACAGGGTGTTTTACAGGTGGTTATGTATTAAATCCTGCCTCAGGTAAAGAAATACCTATTTGGATTGCTGATTATGTGTTAGGGCATTATGGCACAGGGGCTGTAATGGCAGTACCGGCGCATGATGAGAGAGACCATGAATTTGCTAAACAATTCGATTTGCCGATTGTTCAAGTAGTTGCGCATACCGGTCATGAAGTTTCTGATGAAAATATTATTGATTTAGAAAAATCGGCATTTACTGATGATGGGGTAAATATCGAATCGGAAAATAAAGAAGTATCATTAAATCATTTACCGACGGCACAGGCAAAACGAGTAATTATTGAGTGGCTTGAAAAAAAAGGAATAGGAAAAGGTACAATTCAATATCGCTTAAGGGATTGGTTATTTTCAAGGCAACGTTATTGGGGCGAACCCATTCCTATAATATTTTTTGAAGATGGAACAAAACGTAGTCTGGATGAAGAAGAATTGCCGCTTTTATTACCGGAGGTTAGTGATTTTAAACCGGCAGGTACCGGAGAATCTCCTTTAGCAAATGTACCCGAGTGGATTCGATATTATGACAAAAAGACGGGTAAATACGGAAAATTGGAAACCAATACTATGCCGCAATGGGCAGGCTCATGCTGGTATTATTTACGGTATATCGACCCAAGAAATACACATGAATTTTGTAGTGCTGAAAAAGAACAATACTGGATGGGAGAAACAGGAGTTGATTTATATGTCGGAGGTACGGAACATGCCGTATTGCATTTACTCTATGCGCGTTTTTGGCATAAAGTAATGTATGACTATGGTTTAGTATCTACTAAAGAGCCGTTTAAGAAATTATTTCACCAGGGAATGATACTTGGTGAAGATAATAGGAAAATGTCGAAAAGTTTGGGTAATGTCGTTAATCCGGACGATATTGTAGCCCAATTCGGTGCAGACGCATTGCGTTTATTCGAAATGTTTATGGGTCCATTGGAGGCAATGAAACCGTGGGCAACAAAAGGTGTTGAGGGAGTTTTTCGATTTCTTAACAGATTATGGAGATTAATTGCCGATGAAAATGGCGCATTGCTCTCCACAGTACAGGACATTCCTTTAACTAATGAGCAGGAGTATATTCTTAATTACACCGTTAAAAAAATTGCGGATGATATTGAGAATTTATCGATGAATACAGCCGTAGCGCAAATGATGATATTTGTAAATGAGTTTACAAAAGCAGATATTAAACCCAAAAGGGCGATGGAGAGTTTTGTTAAAGTGCTTAGTTCTTTTGCACCTCATATTTGCGAAGAGTTATGGCAAATTTTGGGACATAATGAATCACTTTGGTTTGAAACATTTCCTGAGATTGACGAAAGCAAGTTACAACTTGATACCGTAGAAATTATTTTACAAATAAACAGTAAAATAAAAGCGAAAACCAATGTAAGTACCTCGGCAACAGCTGAGGAAATGGAGCAAACTGCCTTGCAGAACGAAGAAATACAAAAACATTTACAAGGTAAGGAAATTCGCAAAAAAATTATAGTTCCGGGTAAATTAGTCAACTTTATTGTCGGGTAAAAATGGTCGGAATAGGATATGATATTCATCGTCTTGCCGAAGGCGAATCTCTCATCATTGCGGGTGTTAATATCCCTTCTGATGTAGGCACGGTCGCACATAGTGATGGCGATGTTGTGTACCACGCTCTTTGTGATGCACTGCTGGGGGCTATAGGATTGGGTGATATAGGCGAACATTTTCCTGATACGGATCCGAAATGGAAAGGAGTTTCCAGCGATAGGTTTGTAAAGTATGCGGTTGATGCCATACTTGAAAAGGGTTTTTCAATAGTGAATATTGACTGCACCTTAATTATGGATAAACCCAAAATTAAACCCTATAAAGTACAGATGAGAGACAATATTGCATCGATTTGCAATGTTTCTGCTGATCGTGTTAATATAAAAGCGACAACGAATGAAGGGGTTGGTTTTATAGGCAGAGGTGAAGGTGTTGCAGCAATGTGTATTTGTCAAATCGATTTGTAAATTTTTATAGTAAATGTAAAGATATCAACAACATATGCTATGAAAATCCTTGAAGAAATAAAACTACTCATTGCAAAAGGAGAAAAAGAAAAAATATGCAATATTGTTAACCCTGAAATTATTGATTCCTTTCAATATGAAAATATTGAGTCTGAAATAAGAATTCTATATGCCATTATTGAATCTTATCTCTTAAACTTCCGACAATCCTCCGCATACCCTTATTCCACAAGAACCTTAGCATTGTGCGAAAAAATACATAATAACAAACTAAAAGCCGAATGTCTCATTCAAAATGCTGCATTGTTGATCGGAGCAGATTTGCATGAAGAGGCAATGAAGAATATTCACAAAGCGCTGGCCATTGGCGATAAACTTCAAGATAAACTTATTGAAGCTGACGGTTATAATTGTTTGGCTCTTCTTCATCAAAGTATCGGTCTAATTGACAATGCTTTGGAAATGGCGGAACATTCTCTTTTGCTTGTACGAAGTTTCGGTACGGAAGATGAGTTGGCAAAGGTTTTGCAAACGTACTCCGTGTATCTACAAAGTTCAAATCGTTTAGATGAAACCTTCTCTTATCTATTGGAAGCACTTGCTATCTGTGAAAAAAGAAAAGATATCATAGGTGTAATAAATTGCCTTTCAAGTCTTGCATTTTCATGCGGTTGTAAAAAGGATTACAATAAAGCGCTCGAATACTTTTTGCAATGTATGGCTTTGGAAAAAAGTTTGAAATCACCGAATGAAATAAGAATGGCCGGGATATTGAAAGGTGTTTCAATATCGTATGCGGCGGTATCTGAAAAAGAATTAGGTTTGACATATGCTAAAGAACTTTTAGCTTTAGCGGAGAACACAACTGAGGAAATTATAAAACAATATGCTTTCATTGCCAACAGTTCTGTGTTGAATGATTTGGAGGAGTATAAGGAAGCTTTTGAATTTTATAGAAGGTTCCATACAAGTTTTCTGAGTGAACGAACGGAGAAGGCGCAAAGACAAGTTCAATTACTTCATATAATTTATGAAACGGAGCGCAAACAGAATGAGGCAGAGATTGCTACCGTCAAAGCCAAACAATTAGAAAATGAAATTAAACTTAGAAAAAATGAAATCAGATTAAAACAAAATCAGGTAAGAACTAAACAGAATGAACTGACTGCGGCGGCGCTTCACCTTGCGCAGAAAAACACAATGCTTATGAAGCTGGAAAACATAGTAAATACGGATTTCGAGACAGTCGAGGATGCTGCAAAAATTATGCAGAAGATAAGAGAAGAAATTAGAAGCGGTATGGTAAATGACCAAGCATGGGCAGCATTTGAAGAACAATTCAAAAGGACACATGGCGGTCTTACTGAACGTCTTATGAACAAATTTCCTTCACTCTCGCCGATGGAATTGAAAATCTGTTCGATGATTGCACTCGACCTCTCTTCGAAAGATATGGCGGCCATATTATGTGTAGAGGTGAATTCAGTAGAAGTATATCGCTACCGAATCAGAAAAAAACTGAATGTAAAGGGTAAAGAATCTCTAAAAAAATACATTATTACCACATAAGTATCTCAAATCCTTTTCAATGGGATATTCTCGGAAACATGAGAAATAAATTTTTACCTCTCGAAAAATTCTCATAATTCATAATCACTCACCTATACATTTCCTATACATCATTTGCAATATAACTTCTGATGTATTGTGTTTATCACCTATACAAATACTATACAGTACTTCATATCGTTTGTGAATCCATCTAATTTCGTAGATGTAATCACGAATTACACCATCAAAACACAGAATACATGTTTAATGTTGTTCGATGTTTTCTGCACAGTAAGTCACTGACTCTTTTATATATACCACAATTTCTTAATGATAATGATTATGAGAAAATATTTCTCTGTAATGATTTGTTTTGTCTTGTTTGCACAATTATATTCTTATGGGCAAACCGATAATGTTTTTACATATCAAGGGGTTTTGTATCAACTGGGCAAACCTGCCGATGGCAGCTATTCTATGGTATTCTCATTATATAGCAATTCCAATGATATTGATGCAATCTGGAAAGAAGAACATTCCGTAGATGTTGAAAAAGGATTATTTCAAGTATTGTTAGGTACTCATAAAAAACTACCATCAGATTTTTCAACAATAAAATATATAGGTATTGCGCTTGATGGTCAGTCCGAGTTCACAAGAACCGTTTTGTCGACATCTCCTTTTGCCATAACTGCCGATAAAGCAAAAACTTCAGAAGGTCTAACACCTGATGCTAAAGGTGCGGTTCTATCATTGAATGGTCAACAGGGAAATATTATACTAAAAGGTGACGATGGACTCGAAATTCGAGAAGAAAATGGAGTGTTAACATTTGGTTTTTCAGATAATTCCGATAAATCCGAATCAAAGTTAAATCAGGGTACCGAGTGGCTATTATCAGGGAATAGTAATACGTCGGCAAGCAGTTGGTTAGGTACATCTAATAATTTTCCCTTAATTATTCGAACAAATAATACGGAGAAAATGAGAGTTTTAGCAACAGGTAATGTTGGTA
>JALHLL010000055.1 GCA_022844575.1 bacterium | reverse complement strand
ATAAACAATCGAATATAACTTATTTTACTGAGCCTACTAAGGAAGTTGGTAATGTAGAGTATTTTAATAATTTACAAAAATGGAATTTTTTCGAAAAGAACAGCGATAAATTCAATCAAGATTTTTGGGTGACAAACCAATTTGGTATAATAAGAGATCTAACAAAAGATAGTTTGTGGAGTAAGCATGGGAAAGACTTATGGAAAAGTGAGGAAAGAGAAAACAGGAAGTATATCGGGATGTATGAGCTTGTTGCAGCTCAAATGAAAGATTCAGTAAAAAATGAGATCAAAAGAAAAGACTCTATTGTCGGAGCTACTATTTTTATACCTTTTTATGAATCATTGTTGAAAAAATATCCGCTAGAGTTCTCAAAATATGCATTTAATTATAAAAATATAATTATTATCTCTCCCTCTGAAAGAAATGTTTTTATCAGTCCGGTTATGATTACTGATAGTAAGGGCGAGAAAACATTACGCTTTTTTGTTACTTCTTCAGATGCTAGTCAGATATATGAATGGACATATTTTGTTCCAAAAGTACTGAAACCGGATGATTGGCATTTTGGTAGTGATGTTGTTGATCTTTTATCTACAGTTACGGAATGGAACTTTTCGTTTGAAACACTCGATGATCCTAAGTTCTGGAACGAATATGTTCTGCTCAAAAATAATGGAACGTATATGTATCTGAAAGAGATCCACTATCAATAAAAGATACACTTAGCTTTATTACATTTATGCAATTTTCCTTTGCATTTGTAACCATTCTATTGCTGCTGTTGCAAGCATAGTCGTTCCCACAACAAATGCTTTTTCATCGGGGGTAAAAAAAGCATTATGAAGACCCGGCATTGATTCCATTCCTTCAGGTCTTACACCAAGCATCCAGAATGTACAGGGAATTTTTTGTGCATAAAATCCGAAATCCTCTCCCCACATTTTCGGTTCAAATGCACTCACATTGTCCTGACCAATAAAGCTGTTTGCAATATTCCACGCAAAAGAAGTTGTTTCTGGATTGTTTATAACGGCGGGGTAGCCACGCAATACGGTCACTTCAGCCGTACAGTTGTGCATTTCGGCAATCATTTTTGAATGCGTTTCTATAGCATTGATCGCCTTTTCGCGCCATTCAGCATCGAATGAGCGTAATGTACCCTTCATTTCAACAGATTCGGGTACTATATTCGTTGCCGAACCGCCATGAATAGAGGTCACCGTTACTTGACCGGGTGAAAGTGGGTTTTTTGTTTTTGTAAGTAAAGTTTGTAAATGGGTGATAATCGCCGATGACACATAAATAGGGTCATTGCCAAGGTGTGGTTGTGCGGCATGGCAACCTTTTCCATGAATTGTCCAGTATAATTCATCGGCTGCCGCCATAACAAAACCGTCACACATCTGAACTGTTCCGACAGTTGCTTCAGGAAAAACATGTTGACCGAACATTACGCGAACATCGGGGTTTTCCAATACTCCTTCTTTAATAAGAATACTTGCTCCCCCGGGTACTTTTTCTTCACCGGGTTGGAATATCAACTTCACCGTGCCTGCAAGTTCATGTTCTCGTTCTTTTAATATCTTCGCTGCACCAAGTAACATGGCGGTATGTGCATCATGTCCGCAGGCGTGCATTACGCCATCATTTTGGGATTTGAACTGTAACCCCGTTTCTTCGTGAATAGGTAGAGCATCAATATCGGCACGTAATCCGACACAATAATCTCCTTTTCCGATAGTAGCAACGATACCCGTATTACCTATTGATTTGTGCGGAATACTCATTTGGGTCAATCGTTCCGATATATAACGCGAAGTTTGTATCTCATGAAACGATAATTCGGGATTTTCATGTATGGTTCTTCTATCATGAACAATATCGGCTTCTATTTGTGTGGCTGCCTGAAGAATCGGATGTGTCATTGAAATGAAAATATGAACGTTCAACAAACTGTATCTGAAAATAATAGAGTAGTGTTTTTTTCCATTATACTCTATTGTATAACTTTTATCGGTTATATCCTTATTCCGGCTATTCGAGAACCGAATAATATCGGAGCATTTCTCACTTTAGTCACATTGCACAGCACTGTCGGATATATCGTTTGGGTAAAAATACGACATCAAACTTTAACATTGCCCTTGCTTTTGCTTCTTTTTTTAGTTCCCCGTTTGATTATTGTACCAATGTTGCCGTGGCTTTCCGATGATGTATATGGCTATTTGTGGTATGGTCGTCTGGCGGTGCATGGGATGAACCCTTTTATAGACGGGGCTGATTCGCCTCTGTTCAGTCATTTGCGAAACAGTTCTTATGATCTGTTGGCATATAAACAATTTCCGGCTATTTACCCGCCATTGGCTGAGGCGTTTATGGCTTTGGGCGTAGGAATCGGTGAATTGTTTTCCAAAGAATGGTTTACGGCTTTCATGGGATGGAAAGCTGTTTTGTTTATAGGCGAGCTTACTGCATTCTTCATACTTATCAGAGAACGTAATGTTGAGTCGGATTCTTTACGAAAGGGGATTATCCTGTTTTTGCTTTCACCTTTACCCGTTATTGAGATAATAGGGCAGGGGCATAATGACGGCTTATTATTACCCTTTTTAGCGATAATGATTATCATTTTGAACAATAGAAAAGAATGGTCGCTATCTAAAGTTATTTATTTGGGTGTACTTATAGGGTGTATGACTTCCATAAAAGTATATCCTATTGTTCTTATTCTTCCCCTTTTACTCTATCGTTCAGTGAGTATTCGTCATAAGGCAATACTTTGTTTTTCTTTTGCTCTTACAATTATCGGTATGTCGTTTCCATTCTTTTCCGATTATCGCGCATTGAACAATTTTGTTGAAATATTAAAGTTCTACAATCTTACATCATTCAATTCACCACCTTTACTCTTTATGCGGGAAATTGCCCAAATACTGGGTTCGGAGAAGTGGTGGGAATTAGCGCCCAAGTTAGTAACAATAGCCCGTGTTTCAAGCATAGGTATCATAGGAGTATTATTCTATCGGATGTTAAAAAGGAATCAGAATATTGATACAATCAATGTCTTGTTATTTGTTCAGTTCGTGATGCTTCTGGCTTTTACACTTATAAGTCCTAAGGTGCATACATGGTATTTTGTTCCGCTTCTTTTTCTTAACTGCATAGTATGCAGTCGTTCGGTTGCATTTGTGTTGCCATTGCAACTATTCAGTTATTCACTTTATCTGCTCGCAATCCCCAAAGAACTTTTCTATCTTGAGTGGTTAGTGTGGGGTATTTTTATTGTAGCTTTTATACTTGAGTTACCGTATCTGAAAACTCGTCTGATGCAAAAGCATATTGGCTAAAAGTGACCAATATTACTTGTTTGTAAACTCATACTTCAAGGAAAGATGTTCGGAAGAGTCATTTTGTGTAATTTTGTGCCATAGTATGGAACAAATTACGTTTTAGTTGGTGTATAGGGGTAGCCGAGTGGAGTTTGGTTCTTAGCGGGCGTTATTTCTCGGCTCCTAACGTTCGATAACATAGATTTTTTTCCTTGATGCAAACAGTTCTGAACGGTAAGGCACACACGAACGGTGTATATCATCATCGTAAACCGCTCAATATTCTTTTTCTGACACCTCGATTCCCATTTCCTCTTTATGGCGGAGATAGGATAAAATCATATCATTTGCTAAAACATTTGGCGCGTAGGCATAATGTTACTTTGGTTACTTTCAATCATAGACGTTTGCCTTCACCTGAACAATTATCTGCGATACGAGAGTTGGGTATTGAACTTCATACGATTGTATTGAACCCGGTTCGTGCAGGTATCAGATGCGTAAAAAGTATCTTAAGTGGTAATCCTTTGGAAATCGCATTTTACAATCAACCCGAATTTACTTCAGTTGTTGACCAACTTTGCCGCGAAAGGCAATTCGATTTGGGGATTTCCTTTTTTATGCGTACTGCTGAGTATATAAAGTATAAAACATTTCCCAAAATTCTTATAGCCGAAGATTGCCGAACGATGTATCAATCACGTTCTTATGAGGCATCCGACAATCTGAAACAGAAAATTGTACGTTGGTGGGAAGTAAAAAAACTCCATGAATATGAGCCGGAAATAACGCGGTACTTTGATATTACCACTTTGGTAACAAAGGACGATATTGAGGGAATGCGAAAACAAAACTCGCGTGCGGAATATCGGTTATTGACTAATGGGGTGGAACTTGATGTTTTTTCGCCTAACTATGACCAGAAAAGTCGTTCGGGTTTGCTTTTCTCCGGTAAATTAGATGTATGGGCAAATGAGATGATGGTCAAAAAAATTGCACAAGAACTCTTGCCCGAAATACATAAGCAAATACCTTCCGTGCAGTTCTCGATTGTAGGAACATCTCCGAGTTCATTAGTAATGAATTTACAGAACGAGAGTGTTAAGGTACATGCGAATGTACCTCGTATGCAAGATTACATGCAACAGGCAGCCATCTTCTTACACCCACATCAGGGCGGATCGGGAATTCAGAACAAAATTTTGCAGGCAATGTCATGCGGCTGTCCGGTTGTAACAACACCGACGGGCATTCAGGGTATTCCTGTGGAGCATGGTCGGGATGTTCTTATCGGTAGTACGGATGAAGAGATTGTTTCGCATGTTGTACGACTATTAAGGAACCCCGATGAGAGAGAACGTCTTGCAAGAAATGCCCGTGAAATCGTAGAACATTATCACTCATGGGAAAGTATCTACAAGTCTTTCGATTCGATAATAGACGAATTATTTGTGGATATGGAGCATTTGCCGCCGGATGCACGATTCTACAAATAATAAAGCGGTTTTTTTTGACCGTGATGGCATAATCAATCATCGGAAGATAGGTGATTATGTAAGTTCCGTCGAAGAATTTATCATAATACCTGAATTTTTCGATCTCTTCAGAGAAATTACTTCACTTGGTTTTATAACCATTTTGGTAACCAATCAGCAAGGCATAGGTAAGGGGCTTATGTCTATCTATGATTTGCGTATAATACACCATCATTTACAAAGTGAATTATTAAGGAATACGGGTGCAATGTTCGATGATATTCGTTTTTGCGGTTCATTAAGCAGCGAAAATGATTTTCGTCGGAAACCTGAACCGGGGATGATACTGGAAGCCGCACAACAATGGAAAATAGACTTACAGAGTTCCTTTATAATTGGCGATATGCAAAGCGATATCATAGCGGGAAATAAAGCAGGGGTACAAACGATCTTTGTAGGCAATCCATCGGATTTAACCGAAGTTAAACCCGATTTTTGTTTTAATTCGCATATTGAACTGATTCAATCGGTTCTTTCGGTATTTACCCTCTAAAGTCTTAATAGAGTTCGTTTTACCAAGATATTATTTGCCAAGTACAAAAAACATTTGCGATGTTTTAGCAAATAGCCCGCGAGCAAAATCGAATCCTGCAAATAACCCCGTTAATGGTGCATATAAAGGATGATACACAACAGGTCTTTCTCTTGTTATGGAAACTAACCCCATATTTTCAAGAAAAAATAATGTACTTGTAGCCCAAAACGGCGCACCTTGCGTATAAGAAAATTCTTTTGCATTAAGTCCTGCCTTCTTAGCACATAATTCAAAACTCTCTTTAGTAAACAATGTCCAATGTCGTGGGCAATGAAATCCGCCCCAGTTTTTATACTTGAACAAACGAGCATCCCAAGCATCACAATTAGGAGTTTTAATAACAATAATCCCATTGTCAGATAATAATTCCCTTGCCTTCGATAATACCTCAAGCGGAAATTCCACATGCTCAATTAAATTGAGCATAAGAATTATGTCAAACTTTTGAACCGTAGAATATTCTTCTATTCTGCCGCAAAAATACCCATGCCCATTTTTCTTTGCACCTTCCGCCGCATCGGGGTCAAGGTCAACAATCATCGTGTTTTGTACTCTCGTATCAGCCGATTGCATAACATTTAATTCCCATCCGACTCCTCCGCCAATATCTAAAGCAGAGAGTGACTGCGAAGTGAATTTCCCTGTTAAGCTTCGGAAAAAACGTTTATCGAGCCATGTTTTAATATCGGCAATGAACGATTTTTTCTGATCGGCAAAGGAATAATAATTCGAAGGGTATATCTCGCTAAGGCGATGAACAGGAACTGGATGGAGGAAAATAGAAAGACACTCCGAACAACGATACAAAGTAAATTCTTCATTTGTTGTTCTATACTCTCTATCTGTTGCTTTTGTCCATTCTTCAGAATTTGTAGAGCCGCAACAAGGACATATTCTTGAATTATTCATGGTTGATTAATGTGTTGTTCAATAATAAGGAATTGCATGCTTCAAGTACTTGTTGAATGCTGATTTCTTTCATACATTTAAATTGTTCCTCACCTTTAAATTCCCTACACTGTGCGGGTTGTGGGGAAAAGTAAAAACATGGGCTGCATGGTAATGGCAAACGGACAATCGAAGAAGTATTTCCCCATGGTTTTGTATGTACATGACTTGTATATCCGAAAATAGCTACCGTCGGTATTTGTAATGCTGCGGCACAATGCATCAAACCGGAATCATTAGAAACAAAAAGTCGGCATTTTTTCATAATGGCAAGAGTTGTAATAAGCGAAGGTGTCTCAACAATAATAGCATTACATCGGGACGCTATTTCCATATTAAGTTCTTTTTCCTCAGGTCCCCCAAAAAGTAATATAGTTGCTTTATACCGATCTTTTAGGGTGTTTGCAAGAACTGCGTATTTATTCTTATCCCATCGTTTATTTACTTGATTTTTGAACAGTGCTGAACCGGCATGAAATCCTATAATGGTAGATTTATCATCTAATGTTTGCAGTAACATCCACTTATCAGCATATTCCTTCGATTCTTTATCAAGAAATAATTGTAAAGGCGGTATTTTATGTTCTTGCTTATTACTTAGTAAATTTATTAATCGTATGTTTTCCTCAACATTATGAAGCGAATCATCTTCATCAATACGGTAGTTATTCAGGAAATTTAAGGAACGATCGTTCACATGTATATAATTATGCCCTAAGCGTTTTTTTGCACCTATCAACCAAGAAATAATATTATAGGGAAATCTGTTTGCAGGAAATACATTGATGGAAATATCGTAATTACCTCGTAGGGAAAACAAGAATGACATTGAAGAAAGAGGATTGTCTTTTAGAAAATTCTTGTAAATAATTGTATTGATATCAGGATTGTTTTTATATACATCTTTTGTTGCACCGAACATTGTAAGCAAATCAATTGTTGCATTCGGGTATAATGTACGTAATACCCTTAATGCCGGCGAAAACATTAAAGCATCTCCCAAACCTGAAAGAGCAATGATAAGAATTCTCATAAAGAAAGATTACCCAATAATGGGATAATATTCCGTTGGGGTTGAATTGTCGGAACAATGACTTCACCATTATGTGTAATAACAATGTCAATTTCCGTTCTCAGGCCTATTTCATCCTTTATATATATACCCGGTTCTATCGAAAACGATGTACCTGCAATAATTGTGCGAGTATCCTTTGTTTCATAATTGTCTATATTGGTTCCCGACCCGTGTGTCTCGGTTGTAATGCTATGTCCTGTTCTGTGTATAAAGTATTTTCCATACCCAGCTTTTTCAATTATGCCACGAACGGCATTATCAACTTCATAGCCATGAAGTATTTCATTATTCGCAAAACGTTGTTGAACCAAAGCAATTCCGGCATCTCTTGCCGAAGCAATAATGGAAAATAACTCCGCATCTCTTTGCGGTACTTTTTCCCCTGCATGAAACATCCATGTAATATCGCTAAAAGTACTATTTCTTTGTTGATGTTTCGCCCACATATCTACAAGTATCGTATCGCCTGCCATAATCGGTGAATTTTGTTCTTTGCTCGGCGCATAATGAGGGCTTGCCGCGTTCCTGGCTATAGCAACAATCGGTGAACTATCAGTCACTAACTCGGAATGTTCAAATTCCTGAAGAATGTATTGTTGCACATCATACTCGGTAAACGATTTTTTGGAGATAAGGGCGTTACGAAGAAAATCTTGCGTTTTCCTCATAACATTATGGAGAGCAGGAGCCGTTAGAGTAAGATTATGTTCTACTTGTTCTTCCGACCAAACGGCACTCAGTTTTTGCACGAGTTCCGCCGAACTCACAAGATTTGCTCCGAAACTTCTCAGGAGTTCCACTGTACCGCTATCAACTTTTGCAACAACAGGTATTTCGTTCATAGGGGAATATTCGATAGCAATACTACTATATGGGGCAATGGCGTTATGCAAATGTTTATGCCAATCAGTCCAGCGGGAATATTCGATATGATTACCATCAATATGCCATAATGTGAAGGATTCGATCGCATGTGCCATAACGGTCGGACTGCCTTTTTGAGGTATAAGTACAGCCCAACGTCTTGTGCAATGCGTATCGTCCGATAAGCCAAGTATGTTCCACGCAATAGAATTGCTGCCGCGAAAATCAAGCAATAACCATGCTGGTATGCCGAGTTCGGTCATTGCTTCTTGTATTCTGTTCAGATTCATTGTTTTTATATTGCAGTTTTTTTCAAAACTATCGAAAAACCGAGTAATTTTGAGTAAAATTTCTTTTTCACACTATGGAGTTGTACGATGGAAGATAATGGAAAAACTCATGTGCAGAGTATGCCGCGTATAGGTGATAAAGCACCTGATTTTACTGCAAAAACCACACAGGGCGAACTACACTTCTCGGATTATAATCGCGGTAGTTGGGTGATTTTCTTCTCACATCCTGCCGATTTTACCCCCGTTTGCACTACGGAGCTTACGGAGTTTGCACGCGAGGAAGATTGGTTCCATGAGCATAATACCAAACTTTTGGGGTTGAGTATTGACTCCATACATTCTCATATTGCTTGGGTAGAAAATGTTCGCCGGAACTTTGGCGTTACGATGCGTTTTCCGCTCATCGCCGATATTTCTATGGATGTAGCAAAAAAATACGGTATGCTCCATGCCAATGAAAGCGATACTGCCTCTGTAAGAGCAGTATTCTTTATTGCTCCTGATGGTGCTATTCGGCTGATAATGTACTACCCGCTAAGCGTAGGACGTAATATGGCTGAAATAAAAAGGGTTTTACTTGCATTGCAAACAACAGATGAAATGAAATGTTCCGTACCCTTAGGTTGGGAACCCGGAAACGATGTAATAGTACCACCACCGAAAACAATAACTGAATTGGAGTCACGGGACGGAGTTACCGATAAAAAAATAGATTTCTACTTATTAAAGAAATCTGTATAATTCTTATAATTCAAAGGTGTAAATTTCTCCTATAAAATTTAATACGAATGAATAATACGACAATTTATTTGGATAATAATGCCACAACACCGTTGGATGAGCGCGTGTTTGAGGAGATGAAGCCATATTTTTTTGAAAGTTTCGGCAATGCTGCAAGTAATACGCATGTATTCGGAATGACAGCAAAAAAAGCAGTAGAAGACAGCAGAAAAAAAATAGCTGATATTATAGGAGCACAGGCGGAAGAAATAATATTTACTTCAGGAGCAACGGAATCCGATAATCTGGCTTTGACGGGAGCAATTGAAGCGTCGCCAAAAGAAAAAAAACATATTATTACATGCGCCATTGAGCATAAAGCAATTTTGGACACTTGTTCCGTATTACAAAAAAAGGGGATACGCATTACAATATTGCCCGTTGATGAAAACGGAATTGTAGGCACGGAGCATATAGCCAATGCAATAGCCGATGATACCGTTGTTGTTAGTATAATGCATGCCAATAATGAAATAGGTTCCGTACAACCGATTAAAGAAATAGGTGAAATTTGCCGAGAAAAGGGTGTTTGGTTTCACTCCGACGCAACACAAGGAATAGGTAAATTACCTTTTCACGTGGATGATATGTATATAGATATGGCTTCATTAACAGCCCACAAAATATACGGTCCTAAAGGAGTTGGTGCATTATATGTACGAAAAGATTGTCTCATTTCTCCTTTAATCCATGGTGGCGGGCATGAGCGCGGAATGCGTAGCGGCACTTTAAATGTACCCGGAATTGTTGGGCTTGCAAAAGCTCTCGAAATTGCATGTAAAACTCTGGAAGAAGAGGGTACACATACTTCTTCTCTGCGTAATAAATTATTGGAAACAATAGAACATTGTTCCAAAACCTTAAGAGTAAACGGAGTCGACCCCCGTAAAAATCCCGAATTACGCTTACCTAATAATCTGAATATTACATTGTATGGTGATGAAGGTGAACTGTTATCGGGAGCATTATGGAATGTGGCATATTCGGCAAGTAGTGCATGCACAAGTGCTTCCGGCAAACAATCGCATGTATTAACTGCAATCGGTAATAATTCCGGCGAAAATACAACGACAATGCGTTTTGGCATTGGCAGATTTACAAAGGATGAGGATATTGAAACGATATGTTCTTCCATCAAAGAAATGATGTCTTGAAATTATTTATTGTGAATTATGAGAATCGGAAATTATACGGTCAGTTTTTTAGAAACGGGCGATTTTGCACTTGATGGCGGAGCGATGTTTGGTGTTGTTCCGAAACCCTTATGGTCAAAATCTTATAATGCAGGTGATGAACTTAATAGAATACCCATGACCGCACGTTGTTTGCTTATCGAAGGAGATGGAAAAAAAATTGTTGTAGATACGGGTTGCGGGTATAAAATGCCCGAAAAACAACAAAGCATCTATAAATTGGATTACTCAGTTAATACGCTCGAAACATCACTCGAAAAAAAAGGTCTTACAACAAATGATATTACGGATGTAATTTTTACCCATCTGCATTTTGACCATGCCGGAGGTGCAACGTTTCGTGATAATAATGAAATAATTCCTCGATTTGCAAATGCAAAATATTATGTTCAAAAAGAGCATTTGAGTTGGGCGCGTAATCCCTCGGAAAAAGATAGAGCTTCTTTTTTACTTGAAAATTGGGAACCAATTGTAGCTAACGGGATGCTTGAGATATTAGAAGGAAACGGAGAGTTATTTAACGGTATTTCCGTTGAGTGTTTTAATGGACATACACGCGATTTGCAAATGATTATCGTAAAAGATAGTGAAACGACTTTGGCATTTCCGGCGGATGTATTTCCGACTGCTACCCATGTACCTTTACCATATATAATGGGATATGATAATTACCCTTTAACAACATTGGAAGAGAAAAAAAATCTTTTACCGCGTATTGTTGAAGAACAGTGGATAATTGTTTTTGAGCATGATGCTTTTACGAAAGCAGGCAGGGTTGTACACGGAGAAAAAGGATATTCACTGGGAGAAAAAGTAGAGCTGTAATCTTTTTAATATGTAACAGAAGATAGTTGTCGAATAATATTATTTATCACATCATGAATAAAGAACATTCTTATAGTATTACAATTAATTGGACAGGAAATAGAGGAGAGGGAACACAATCTTATACGGGATATGATCGTTCCCACTCATTACTTATTGAAAATAAAGAAAATGTTTTATGCTCTTCAGACCCTGCCTTTCGGGGTGATAAAACAAAACATAATCCTGAGGAATTCCTAGTCGCATCACTCTCTTCATGTCACATGCTCTGGTATTTGCATCTATGCGCCGATGCGGGTGTCATTGTGGAAGAATATTCCGACAATGCAAATGGGAAAATGATCGAAGCATCAGATACTGGAGGACATTTTACGGAAGTTACATTAAGTCCTACTATAGTAGTTTCCGAACAATCAATGGTTGAAAAAGCTATGGAATTGCATGAAAAAGCACATCAGCTATGCTTTATTGCTAACTCAGTTAATTTCCCCGTTAAACATAATCCGATAATTAAAGCAAGAAATCTATAATTTACGGTAAATTATGCTGTGTAAGATATGCTCTCACCTTCTCCGCATCTGCCGGAGTATCTACCGCTATTAGATAATCATTTGTGGGCACGCAAATAATGTGCGCGCCATTCTCCAATAAACGTAACTGTTCCAATGATTCCGTTAATTCCAAATCGGACGGACTTAATGTTGTGAACAGCTTTAATGCTTGTGCTTTATAACAATACAATCCTATATGTTTCCAATATGTGCGGAATTGCAGCCATTCACTTGTGCTCTTACCCTGATAATGGGGGATAGGGCTTCGAGAAAAGTATAAAGCCCTTTTTGTCTGTGTTAATGCCACCGTAACAATCGTGGGATTCAATAATTCTTCCGTTGTCGTAACTTTTGTGATGGGTGTCGAAATATCACAATCGGAATCATAAGCCGTGCTTACCATTAAGTCCAATAATTCGGAGGAGACTATCGGTTCATCACCTTGAATATTTAGAATATAATCGGCCTGTTCATTCAATCGTTCATAGGCCTGGGCTACCCTATCCGTACCACTTGGTAAGTCTGAATCGGTAATGATATATTCTGCACCGATTCTTTCGCATTCTTTGGCAATTCTTTCATCATCGGTAGCTACTATCACTCTTCGTATATTCTTTGATAATGCTGCGCGTTCATATACCCTTTGTATAAGGGTTTTTCCGTTGATATTACAAAGAGGTTTCCCCGGAAAACGACTTGAGCCGTATCGTGCTGGAATTATTCCTATGACGTTTTTCATGGTATTGACCTTGCTATTCTGAATCCGAAAGAGGGCGACGTTGTTTTAGGATCGAAAAAATGTCTGTGTGCCGAACGTCCGTAATGCCCTGTTCCCTCACAATGAAATGAGCCGCCCCTTTGTATGCGAGTATAATAAACGGCTTCAGACCTCTTTACTCTTTCGGAAACAACCCAGTCAGAAGTATCATTGCCGGGCCAAAAGCTAAACCAATCCCATACCCATTCCCATACATTGCCGTGCATATCATATAAACCGAAATTATTAGGTTGTTTTAATCCTACTTTATGGGTTTTGTTATCTGCATTACTGCAATACCATCCGGCACGATCGTATGAAGTATCTACTAAATTTCTACTGAAATTTCCTGTGTAGAAATCCGTTGTCGTACCTGCTCTGCAAGAATACTCCCATTCAGCTTCCGTTGGTAAGCGGTAACCGTTAGCGTTCGTATTCCATTGAATATTGGAATCATTAATAATAGTATAAACTGGTGTTAAACCTTGCTTTTTTGAAAATTCATTGCAAAAATTGATTGCCTCGAACCATGTAACATTCTCTACAGGTAATGAATCCCCTGCAAAATACGATGGATTATTCCCCAAAACAGCTTTCCACAGTTCTTGGGTAACTTCGTATTTACTTAGTAAAAATGATTTGGTTAATGTTATTTTACGAACCGGCCGCTCGTCAGAATCAAAATATAAAGTCCCCATTTCAAAAGTACCCGAAGGTATCGTAAGCATAGTAACAGTTGGCGTAGTTGTGGGATTCTGAGGTTTCGGATCATCATCACCGCAAGCGGATAGACAAATTGTTATTAGTACGGAAAGAATACGGATTTGCGTTTTCATTGATAATCTCCCAAAATGATGTAGTGTATTGAAAAATATCGGAGAAACAATCAAATAGGCACAGTAACTAATATGTGAAACATCATTGAAAGGATATTGTAATACCAAGCGATTCTTCAAGTAGGTCTTTACGACGCTGTGCAGCCCAAAGCTCTATATCGGGTGAATAATCGTAATCCTTACAAACTAATCTAAAATTAACATTTCTCTTTTCGATAGAGTGATCTAAGGATTGTACTGAGGCAAATAATCGTCTATCCAAACCCTCCGCAATACGTAAAATGCCTGCTAAAATTTTTACGGTATATTGTTCTTGCTGAGTAAGATTTGTAAAATTTTCATGTTTTCTTTTCGGGTGGCTTTTTCTGTGATACCGTGCAATGTTGGCAATTATTTCTGATTCATCGTTTGTAAAACCGGGCATAACGCAGTTTTTAATCAGGTAATATGTATGCTTATGATGTTGCTCCGGCGAGATATGGTAACCGACATCATGTAACAATGCTGCTGCTTCCAATAGTTCACGTTTATCATCACCGAATTGATGGAAGGGTGTTAATGCGTCAAAAAGTTGTACAGCAAGATTTTTCACATGCTCGGCATGAGGTATATTAGCGTGATACTCCTTGCATATATGATATACGGATTCCGACCGTAAATTGCTTAGATGATGATATTCTTGAATCGCTTGTTGTTTCTGTACAGTATCAAACAGTATCCCTTCTCTTAAAGCATAGGCGGAAAGTGTCAGCCGTGAAATAGAGAGTCCTTCAAAAATTCTTTCGAGAATAAGACAACCCCCAACAATCACATCCGCCCTTCCTGAATCCATACCGGGTATCAATGTTCTTTGTTTTGGCGTTGCAGCCGATAAAATATCCTCGATAACATTTATCAAATCTCTTTTAGAGATTGTAAAACCATTGACTTGCTCCGGTACCCTTCCGTTTTTTTTAACGGCAATGATGGATGCAATAGAATGCACGGTGCCCGAACATCCGGCAACACCTTCAAAACCGATAGCTTTCATAGTGTCGAATGCGGAGACAAGGTCGCCACGTATATAGTCACGGCATTCTTTTACCGCCTTAGGAGTTACTTTCCCTTCGGGGAAAAACCTTTGGGTCATTCTGATATGACCGATCTTTGCGCTATGTGTAAAAAGTCGATCACCCTCTTTGCCGATGATAAACTCCGTGCTTCCTCCGCCTATATCGAAAACAGCATATTGTTTATGTATAATAGGTAAAGCATGTATTGCACCCATATAGATAAGTCGTGCTTCCTCAAGACCGGAAACAACTTCAATATCAATACCTGTTTTTTCTTTTACGGATTCTATAAAATTTTCGCGGTTAAGTGCTTCGCGCACTGCACTCGTACCGATTGCCCTTACTGATGCTTTTGCTTCTTCTGCAGCCGCCGAAAATCGTTTAAGGGTATCAATACCCCTTTTCATTGCTTCTTGTTCAATATGCTTCATATCCTTAGCACTCGAACCGAGACGCACGGTTTCTTTTGCTCGGCTATGAATTTTTAAGATTCCTTTTGCGGAAACTGATGCTATGATCATGTGAAACGAATTCGTACCAACATCAATAGCGGCTATGAGAGGAGAGTCAATTTGTTTCATTCTTCTGCTTTATCATGTATAATCTGTTCCCCTCTTAAAACGGTTACCTTACCATCTGAATATACAATATCGCGATTTTTTTGTTCATGCTCTTTTTGTTGGTTGCGCATGGACATAGTTGGGCGAATCGCCCCGAAAAGGAAACGTCGTATTGCGCCGAGAATAAAACCCGCAGCTACTATAAATGCTGTGATTATGAGTAATACGACGATAATGAATATACGCATTCCGACTCTTTGATGATGAATTGCAAAAATAAGTGACTCTACTTGATAAACTTTTCGATACGATTATGGACATCCGTAAAGTTTTATTACAAAAGTTTATAAAGCATTGACGAATGTTATAGGGCAATAAGTGGAACTTCACTTATTGTTCATATTTACAAAATACTCATACAGTTTTTTATTATCTCATTTTTCCGACACGTCGAAAACTCGTAATTTGCGACACAAGACAGGTGTTTTTCTGAAAACTATATCCCACAATTAGGGAATATCCATGCCACAGATAATCATTGACGGACAACATATTGAAGCTGCTGCGGGTAAAACAATCATTGAAGCGGCACTTGATAATGGCATCAACATACCTCATTTCTGCTGGCATCCGGCTTTGACGGTCGCAGGAAATTGTCGTATGTGTTTGGTCAATGTCGGCAGTATTAAACGTGCAGCCGATGGTACGACCGAATTAGACGAGCAGGGTAAACCTGTTATAAATTATATGCCTAAGTTGCAAATAGGTTGTGCCACACCTATTACTGACGGTATGGTTATAGATACCCAAAGCCATAAAACA
>JALHLL010000054.1 GCA_022844575.1 bacterium | reverse complement strand
AGAATTGTTGTCGAATGTCCGTAGCATTGTAAAAATACGCATTACTTTGCTTTCAACGACTTATAATTTCAGCTTAAGGACTTTGCGAAAACTTCCGCTTCTTGTGGTTTTTGGGCAATAATAATGTTAATACCTCTCTTTCGCTCCGTATCCAATAAAGGTGGGTAGAGCGTTTTATTTTTGCGATAGGTAAGTATTATCCACCACAGTATTGAGTCTTTGCTCATAAAAGCATGGCGAAAACTTTCATAGTTACCATTCACAAATTCCTCATGAAGAAACACTCGCCTTGAGGTTCTTTTGAGTGCACGGAACATAATAAACCAAAACGGATAATTCAGCCAAACAATATGAGTAGCGTTTCTCCATACTATATCGCGCACAAAACTATAATTGCCATCGCATACCCATGAACCCGCTTCCTGCAATGTTTTAGCCGTTATAACTCGGAAATCATCCCTTTCTCTTTCTTTCCAATCAGGCAACCAGTGAATTGAATCGAGATTGACATGGTGTATATCCAAACGCGCCGCAATAGTACGTGCTAATGTTGTTTTTCCGGAGCAGGATGTTCCTACTATAACAATCCGATAGCTCTTCTTCACGTTTTCTTCGCTGCTCATAGAATATCTCTCGCCCTTTATGGAAAGTTATCCGTTTAATAGTAAAATTTTGATAAAATTTGTTAATTACCGTAATCGCGAGTTCGGTAATGTAACTATTCTAAAGCAATCACCGTTACAAGCGTATCGTGTTTTCACATAAACGACATTATATCATGAATATTCTCATTATCGGCGGCACACACTTTCTGGGCAGACATTGTGTACTTTCAGCCATACAAAAGGGACATACAGTAACCTTATTTCATCGTGGAAAAACCAATCCCGACATATTTCCCGACATCGAACATCTGCTGGGGGATAGGCGTAGTAATACGGAAGCATTGGCAAACAGGAAATGGGATGCCGTAATAGATACCTGTGGATACTTACCTGCCGATATTGATAACATTGCCGAGAGATTAGTAGGCAATACACACACCTATATGTTTGTTTCGAGCGTTTCGGTCTATAAGGATAGTGCTATACCGAATATTGACGAAAATTACCCCGTAGCAACAATGCCGGAAGGTGCCGACACCTCAACTTTTGCTATCGAACATTACGGAGCATTAAAAGCATTATGTGAAGAAAAAGCGGTACAAAGATTCGGTGAACATGTTATCAATGTGCGTCCGGGTCTTATCGTTGGCGAATTTGACCCCTCCGACAGGTTTACGTATTGGGTTCGCAGGGGGGCACAAGGCGGCACAATACTTATTCCGGGTGGTCATCATTATCCGATTCAGTATATAGATGTTCGTGATTTAGGGGATTGGATGACTCTTGCGCTTGAAAACCGCTTATCGGGTATCTATAATGCCGTTACACCGCCGAACTTCACAACATTATCCAATATTGTGGAACTCGCAGCGCAGAAGGCGGGCGTATCATATGATTTTGCATATCCACCGGATGATTTTTTTGAAAAGCATAAGATTGCCCCTTGGTCGCAAATGCCGGTTTGGTTACCTGATTCCATGGAAGATTATGTCGGTTTTTCGCTTACGAGTGTTGAAAAAGCCGTTCGTGACGGAATGACATTCCGTACGCCCGAAGATACTGTACATCATATACTCGAGTGGGATGAAAAACGCGATAAAAGCATTCCTTTGCGTGCAGGTATAACTGCAGAAAAAGAAAAGGAATTGCTCGATTTATTGCAAACCGAAGAGTAACAATTTCTTTCATAAGGCAGTACTATCGTAATTTTACTGCCTATGAAGGGATATAAACATATTATCGTCATATTTCTTTTATCCTTCGGATATGCCCTTTTAACGGCATTTTCGGGACTTAACACATACGATGAAGGAATCCTTCTAACGGGTGGAATGCGCGTGCTGAGCGGAGAGATTCCGAATAGTGACTTTTCCGGTTTATATCCGTCAGGTTCTTATTTTTTTATTGCCCCTTTTATTGCCCTTTCCAAAAACTCACTTCTGATTTCACGTTTATTAGCATCTTTATTTTTTGCAGGTAACTGTGTCTATATATACCTTTTTACGAAACGCGTTTCCGTTTCGCCATTAGCACCATTTGCGGCATGGATAGTATGCGCTTTATGGTGTGGTTTGCCCTCAACATCGTTGAGAGCAGTATTTATTGCAATTTTTTGTGCATTGACATCACTCTATATTTTTACATCGAGTACAATTCCCTATAAAAGAAAAAATCTTTTGTCTTTTATATTTTTACTTTTATGCTCGCTTTTTAGGTGGGATATAGCTTTATATTGCAGCGTGGGATTATCATTATACTACGCACTTCATAAATCCCAGCATAAAGTTATCGGTTTTATTGTTGCGCTATTAACTCTCTCCATCATATCAATAGTATTTCCTTTATTATTTATTTTTTCTCTCGGTGGTACTGAGGCATTTCTTTCAGCATGGCAGCAAACGTTACTATTTCCGATTGTTGATTTTCCGCATTATCGTCAATTACCGCTACCTTTCTTTTTTCCGAGATGGAACGAAGAAGGTAGGGGTGATGTTATACTTTCAACCATAGCATTGTGGGGGCTTTGTACAACATTTTTATATATTCTTTACATACAATACCGTAAGCAAACATTACAATCATATACACATAACCCGACACTATTTATTACGCTTATTATTTTTACACTTTGCGTTTTCAATCAGGCAAGAGTAAGAACAGATTTCGAACATCATATACCCGCTTTATTTACGGGTTGTATTCTAATTGCAGCGTTATTGGGTAAAGGAAATGAACAATTATCCCTCCGTTCACTTCGTAAATTAACGCTTATTATTTTTTGTTTTATTATTTGTATTCCTATCCCCTTTAAGGTAAAACAGATCTCCGAAATAAAAAACTATTCTTTTTTTCAAACAGCAACATTAGGCGGTGTCTCCTATAAGAATACAATATCATACGACCGGCTTATAGCATTCATTACGGAACATACCACACCAAACGAAAGAATATTGATATGCCCTTCGGGAAATAATCTCGGAACAAGCTGCGATATACTATTGTACTATGCAACACAACGTTTGCCTGCCACACAATGGCATGAATTTCATCCGGGTATTACATCGCGTGAAGATATTCAGAAGCAGATTATCGCCGACCTTCAGAAAAATGATTGCCGTTTTATTATCCGCCAATCGGTACAGAGATCACTTGAGCCAAATTTATCCTCGCGTTCCATTTCTTCAAATGTATTGGATATATATATCAATACACATTATCATGCAATACAAACGATTGATTCCTATACCTTTTTTGTCCTCAATATCAGTATATCTAAACCCTAAAAAAGCTATTCTTCCTGCCATTTCTTCGTATAAGTATGACTAAGTGCTGTCATACTGCCCGCATAGTATGCCATTTTTAGATAAGGGTTCATATTTTCATGCACTTATGGCATATCACACCCCACCAAAATCCATTGGCACAATTATTCAGATAATAACTTCAGAACGCTGAGAAATTCAACGTTCAGGATCGAAAAAACTTTTGAAAAATTCTTGTTTCATTATCACCTAAAAGGAGTACTGTTTATGACTCTCGTAAAATTTGAGCCGTTTCGTGGCTTTGAAAACTTAACCCGCCGTGTAAATGATATATTCGGCGATTTGGAAAAAGGCGTTCGTTTTGAAATCGGCGATTTCGCACCACGTGTGGATATTTCCGAAGATGACAAAAACGTATATGTACATGCGGAATTACCCGGTGTACCGAAAGAAAATGTAAAAATCACTGTTTCGGAAGATCGCGTTTTAACCATTAAAGGCGAGAAAAAACGTGAAGAAACAACGGAAAATCGCAACTATGTACGGGTTGAGCGCAGTTACGGAAGTTTCACACGCTCATTTATGTTACCTGAAAACGTTGACTTCGAATCAATCAATGCAAAATTCGATGCGGGTGTTTTGGATTTATCATTACCCAAAGTACAACCCCAAAAACCAAAAGAACGTGAAGTTGCCATTAACTAACTAAATCACCTCATTTCACCACAGTTATGGCTTAACAAGCAGAAGCAAGGGGTTAATAAAGCCCCTTGCTTTTCTTGCAGGTGGAATATTCAAATAAAATAGAGATAGTATCGTTAAACGGCTATTTTACGGTTTTTGCAAGGAAGCGCAAAAGTGATTTCATGCAAAGCCCGTAAACAACAATTGGAACAAACTATATTATAATTTCAAGGAGTACTTATCATGGGAAAAATCATAGGCATAGACCTTGGTACAACCAATTCGTGCGTTGCTGTTATGGAAGGCGGTCAGCCGGTAGTAATAGCTAATGTCGAAGGTGCACGTACAACGCCTTCGATTGTAGGTTTTGCTAAAAATGGCGAACGCCTTGTAGGACAAAGTGCAAAACGCCAATCGGTTACAAACCCTAAAAACACCGTTTACTCGATTAAACGTTTTATGGGTCGCAGACCTAACGAAGTAAACGACGAAGCTAAAATGGTACCGTATCAGACCGGTGCTTCATCCGACAATAATTCGGTAAGGGTAACGATTGACGATCGCCAATATTCGCCGCAAGAAATTTCGGCAATGATATTGCAGAAAATGAAGCAAACGGCGGAAGATTATCTTGGTCAGAAAGTAACGGAAGCCGTTATTACCGTTCCTGCTTACTTTAACGATGCACAACGCCAAGCAACGAAGGATGCGGGTGAAATTGCAGGGCTTACCGTGCGCCGTATTATCAACGAGCCGACGGCTGCCGCTTTGGCATACGGACTCGATAAAAAAACAAAAAATATGACCGTTGCCGTATATGACCTTGGCGGTGGCACATTCGATGTTTCGATATTGGAACTTGGTGATGGCGTTTTTGAAGTAAAATCAACAAATGGCGATACTCACTTAGGTGGCGATAATTTCGACCAACGTATGATTGATTTTCTTGCCGATGAGTTTCAGAAGCAAGAAGGCATGGATCTGCGTAAAGACCCCATGGCATTACAACGCTTACGTGAAGCTGGCGAAAAAGCAAAAATCGAACTTTCGCAAATGTTGCAAACGGATGTTAACCTTCCGTTTATCACCGCTACGCAAGATGGACCAAAACACTTGAACTTAACAATCTCACGTGCAAAGTTCGAATCATTATGTGCGGATTTATTCGACAAAACATTAAAACCATGCGAACAAGCATTGCGCGATGCTAAGTTAACACCAAGCCAAATTGATGATGTGATTTTGGTGGGCGGTTCAACCCGTATCCCAAAAATTCAGGAACTTGTTAAAAACTTTTTCGGTAAAGAACCCTCAAAAGGCGTTAACCCCGATGAAGTAGTAGCGGTAGGTGCTGCAATACAAGGTGGCGTATTGGCAGGTGATGTAACCGATGTATTATTATTGGATGTAACACCGCTTACTTTGGGCATTGAAACACTTGGTGGCGTAATGACACCGATGATTCCGGCAAATACTACAATTCCGACCAAAAAATCGGAAGTATTCTCAACTGCAACGGATAGCCAAACATCGGTAGAGATACATATTCTGCAAGGCGAAAGACCTATGGCGCGCGATAATCGTTCGCTCGGTCGTTTCCACCTTGACGGCATTCCACCGGCACCACGCGGCATACCGCAAGTAGAAGTTGTATTCGATATTGATGCAAACGGTATTCTTAATGTATCGGCTAAAGATAAAGCAAGCAATAAAGAACAAAATATCCGTATTACATCCTCTTCCGGTTTGGCAAAAGAAGACATCGAAAAAATGAAACGCGATGCTCAAGACCACTCGGCTGAAGATAAAAAACGCAAAGAAGAAATTGAAGTGCGTAATCAGGCGGATAATCTTGTTTATTCAACCGAAAAACAACTTACCGAACTTGGTGATAAAATACCGGCTGAAGGTAAAGCCAAAATTGAAGCAGCAAAAGAAAAACTTGCCGATGCGATTAAAAATAATGGCGATGTTCGCGCGACTATGGACTCACTTAATCAGATATGGAGTGAAGTTTCTACGCAAATGTATCAGAGTGCGGGTGCAAACGACGCTGCCGGTCAGCAGCAACAACAAGCCGACCCGAATGCAAATGCAGGTCAGCAACAAAGTAATGTTGAAGAAGCGGATTATACGATTGTGGATGATAAAAACTAATTTTTATACCCTTTGATACTCAAAAAAAAGCCGTCTCATTTCGAGGCGGCTTTTTTTATGCAGATTATTTACTCTTGTCATTCCTAAGTGAAACGAAGAATCTATACACGAAATAGATTCTTCACTACGTTCAGAATGACAATGAGACACCCCGTCACGTGCCGCGACACCCCTCTGAATTTGTTTCCTGTCATTCTGAGTGAAACGAAGAATCTATACACGAAATGGATTCTTCACTTCGTTCAGAATGACAAATGCTACACCCCGTCACGTGCCGTGACACCCCTCTGAAAGAGGGGAATTGTTATTTTTTACACATTATACGTAAAAATTCCCCTCCGCTGGAGGGGTGCCGTAGGCGGGGTGGTTGTGTTTCACTGTCATTCCGGTGCAACGAAGAATCTGCACGCGAAATAGATTCTTCACTACGTTCAGAATGACATAGTGCGACACCCCAAACCTAACAAGTAGTCATTACTAACCAAGAGGCAAAAACAGAGTATGGTTATTTTTAGCCATTGGGGAATGGATATTGTTAAAGTAGTCCTAAATGACCCTTTTTCATCATTTTTTTTGAAAAAATTTCAAAATGTAGTATTTATGCAGTAACGATTGTAAGGAAAGTTGTTGTAGGTTTGTAAGTATTCTGTTGTGTATAAAAGTAATGGTTTAGAGTATGTTGTACAAAGTGTAATCTTGGGTTTTATGCACCTGCATACACTCGGCACAGTGTGCAAGTGAACATATAGGCATGGTTTATAAAATTATGGTCCAAAAGAGTTGCTCAATCAAGGTGACAATGTGCTTATACAGTGGAGCAGAACCCACTCAAAAAAACGGGGCATATACTGAAAAGCCCTTTAGGTGTGGATATTGTGAGGTGAATGTTAATGCTGAAGCAAAAACTTATTTTATTGGTATTTGCGGTCCTTCGGACGATTGCTCCCATTATTAAATTCGGTAATAAATATTTTGTGTTTGGTTATGATGATGTAACGGAAGTACTTCAACGTAATACCGACTTTACTATTAAGGAAATAAACCAGCCCAAAATTGATAAATATACCGGTCCCTTTATTCTCGGAATGGATAAAAGCGATCAGGAAGCAAGTGAATCGTCTATTCTGCAAAAAGCGGTAAAGCGCGACGATATAGAACTAATACAATCAATTGTACGGGATGTCTCACGCGAATTGGTAGAAAAAGCTCGCCCCAAAGGAACAATAGACATGGTCTCCGAATTATCGTTAGTGGTTCCTTGTCATTTTCTCGATAAATATTGCGGCACTCCGGGCCCGGATTTGCAGACAATGCAACGGTGGATGCGAAGTATTTTCTATAATGTTTTTTTAAATTTCAAAAACACACCTACGCAGGTAAAAGAAGCTGAACAGGCATCAGCTGAATTAAAAATATATTTAGAGAACCTCATTCTGGAAAAACAAAAAGCCATAAAAGAGGGAATATATACAAAGGACGACTTTTTGTCGCGCCTGATACGGATGCAAGATAATCCTGAAACTTATCTGGATAATGATGGTATCCGTCGGAACATAAGCGGTGTAATACTCGGAGCCGTAGATACCATCTCCAAGTCAGCTGTACATATTATGGAGCAATTACTCTCTCGCCCCGATATTCTGAAAGGTGCGGTAAAAGCTGCACAAAACAATGATTATGACTTAGTTTCTCGTTATACCTTTGAGGCAATGCGGTTTAATCCCTTTAACCCTATACTTATACGATATATCGAAAAAGAAACAACACTCGGCACACGTACATTAAAAGGCGGAAATCAGATATTTAGTGTAGCATGGTCGGCTATGTTCGATTCTAAAGCTTTTCCGGATCCGAATACTTTCCGTTTAGATAGAGTATATGAAACTTATATTCTCTTCGGCTGGGGAATGCATCGTTGTTTTGGTGAATATGTCAACAGAATCGAATTACCGGAAATATGTATGGCTTTACTCAAATTACCCAATTTGAGAAGAGTTAAAGGAAGCGAAGGAAAAACAATATATGATACTACCGGTACTTTTCCCGATAGATATGTTCTGGAATTCGACAACTAAATAGGTGTATCTTTTCAAGAAAAATTCTACTTACTATTAATTGTATAGTACGAAATTTTATATTTCGAATAAAAACATTTCAGTATTCTTAAACAGATACTTTAATTCTTAAAATAAATTAGTTTTCAAACTAATAATAAAGGGATATATGTCAAACATTGCAGGAAAAGCGTATGCGATGAATCTTTTGACTCCTATCAGCAGATACAGGGTCTTGATAAATCGTTTTATTTTTTGGTTAGCCGGAATACCATTCTTCCAAAAAAAGACTTTTGGCGGACTTATTACTTTATCACTTATTCATTATGCCCGCTGGGTAATTCTCGGAAGAAATCAGTTCCCTTGGTTAGGCGAAGAACAACCTAAAGAAGATCTCAATTATGATTACATGTTTTTCTTTAGCAATTTTAATGGTAGCTGGACACAATATGTCGATTCTTTTTCTATGGCAATTCCCGGTGGATTGGATTTGCTTTGGTTTAAAAATATTGGCTGGCCTGATTCCGTACCGGAAACACCTTTTAATAATTATGTCATAAAAAATCAAATATGGACGGAACATTATTATTCGGCGTATCCGATGGCTTCTTCCAACGATATTAAGTCTGCTAAAAATGTTAAAAAACAATTATTAATGTTGTGCGATAATCTCGAAACAATAAGTGAAGAAGCTTTTATAAAAAAATACAATGATGCTCTCTATACACTTCAGTCGGATCTGAGCCAAATGGCTCCAACCCCCGTTGTAAGTCTTGCCAATGAGGCATTTGAAAAAAGAAATCGTATTGAAACTCAAGTTCATTAACGAAAACAAAAACTATATTTTTACAGCTATGCCGAACATATCAGGAAATGCCTACGCACTCACAACATTATGCCCGATTAAGAGCGGACATTCAAATGATGAATCGAATGCTTGCTTATTACGGCGCGTTCTTCAGGAATTGGATGAAAACAATAGTCCCTTTGCTAAAGTACCAAATACATACCTTGCACGATTATTTATTCTTGATGATACCATTTTCGAATCGCACCCCTATACGTTAGATAGGCTTCAGTCCAAATACTTAGTATTTACCGCCAATATTCACGGCGACCTTGATACTTACCTTGATGGTATGTGGGCAAATATGCAAGAAGAAATAAAGGCAATAGGCAAATATTTTGTTGGTTTTGGTAATGTCAATTCCGCAGCATCATTTAAAGAATACTTAAAAAAATGCCAAGTAAAAACAACATTTTTCTTTAATGGTTCTACCGATGATTCTCTGCAGGAACAATTAAAATCACTTTACTTAAAACAAGAATTTTCAAAATTTGTTTATGAACATCAAGGTGTTTCTTCAAAACAATTGCTTCATGATTTCAGGGAGTTTGTAAAAATTTCGGAACCGAAAAATTTAGCATTCCCAACGTGGAAAGCAGGCGCACGATCGTTAAAGGATGTTGTTGTTACTAAAAACAACAGAGCTTAATAATAGGAAATTTATAACTGATGAGATGTATGTACCTTTTAACATACTCTAATGGTGCAAAATTTCATCTTTTATTTTTCAAGAATTTTTACGAATATAACGAATAGTGTTTGTGTCAATATTATACCATTATAAACGATGAATACAATCCTTGACCTTTTTGATATTCAAGGCAACATAATGAAAAATTATGCCGATTTCGGCTTCTTTAAGGCCAGATATTTGTTTTTTACGATAAAAAAAATAAGTTCAGGCAGAACTTTTGTACGAAAATTATTACCCTATATTACAGATGCCGCTCCATGGACTGACGGAGCCGGCAACCCTGCAAACGGATTGCCCCCTAAAGCTACTACCAATGTATCATTTACCTATAATGGTCTTAAAAGATTGGGCGTTCCTGTACAAACGCTGCAGGGATTTCCCGAAGAGTTTATAATGGGAGTGAAAGGCCGCAGGTCCATATTAGGCGACAATGAGGCTAGTGACCCAATGCATTGGGATCCCGTATGGCATAAGGAGATTCATATTTTCGTATCAATTGACGCAAAAGAAACTGAATCACTTGAAAACAGATATAATGAAATTATCGGCTTTCTTCAAAATCATGAAATAAAGGATGGGGTAGAATTACTTGACGGACATCGAGGAGATAATGGCACTTTTACTTCATATCAGGACGTTTCAGTTTTATATGACGAAAACGGCAGACCCACATCGAAGGAACATTTCGGCTATTCCGATGGTATTAGTAATCCCTTTTTTAAAGGTATGACTGATGAAATGGGTGAACTTTTAGGAGGCGGTAAAAAAAGCAATGTAGGCGATAACGGATACGGTGACCCTAAATTAGCATCTACGTGGGAGCCATTAGAAACAGGCGAATTCATTTTAGGTCATAAAGACGAAGCTCAAGAATATCCGGTGGCTCCAATACCGCCGCTTATAGGAAGAAACGGGTCTTTTTTAGTCTATAGGAAACTTCATGAAAATGTCGGAAAATTCAATGACTTTTTAAATAAGACTTCAAAAAAAGTGGGTATCGATAAAGAATTATTAGCTGCAAAATTGGTGGGCAGATGGAGAAACGGCGTACCTATTACAAGTTACCCCAATAAAGAGGATGCTGATAGAATTGCGGATTTGAGGCAGCAAGCTTTAGTAAATATGAATACAGCTACAACACTTTCGGAAAACCAGAAGGCAAGAAAGGCTCTAAAAGAAATCACTAAAGAATTTATCGCCTTCGATTACAATAAAGATATACAAGGCGGTCGTTGCCCGGTCGGAGCCCATACACGCAGAGCAAACCCTCGCGGATCATTGGAATTCGGTAACAACAAAGTCTTTGATACCCCCAGTGCTCTCGATAACAGACGAAGGCTGATAAGAAGGGGATTGCCGTATGGAAAGGCACAAACTTCAGATAGTAACGATGGTAATCATGGTACTGTCGTTATGACTATACAAGCAAGCATAAAACGCCAGTTCGAGTTTGTTCAGCAGCAATGGATCAACTACGGCAATGACTTCAAACTCGGCAATGATAAAGACCCTCTTTTAGGAAATCATTCGGAAATTGAAGGAAAAGGAGATGGACGTATGGTACTGGAATCGAATGGTAAGGAAGGTACGCCTCCATGTTTCCTTCAGGATTTGCCAAGGTTTATCGTTACCAGAGGAAGTGAATATTTCTTTATTCCAAGTGTAACGGCTTTAAGAATGATTGCCGACGGTATGGTTGATCCGACATAGTTTTCAATCTTGTTTTGTTAATAAACAGAGTCTTTTTCTCCCTATAAGAAGAAAGCCGAACGTTTGTTCGGCTTTCTTCTTATCATCATATCCCTTTTTCATACAATCGGTATTTTTTATACACCTTACCAAGCATTGTGGTGGTAAGTGCGCGGTTCATCATAACATTATCCTCCAATATCCACGATGCCTCGCCATAGGGTCTTCCTTTTTTTCTCGCTTTATCGCCTAAGTCCCAATAGAGTACGGCATCAACACCCGTTTTCTGATATTCGGGTAATACACCCAATACAATAATTCGTGTATAAGTGATTTGTTTTTTCTTCGTTAATAAATGCCATATTCCACCCAGAATTCCGCCTTTTTTATTATGTATAAGGCATTGATTAATATCGGGCAAACCAAGTGCAAAACCAACGGGTTTACCTTTTATTTCCAATATTAAAGTAAAATCGGGGTCGGCAATTTGTTTTAAATCATTGGCAAGGAAATCAAATTCCTCATCGGTCATTTTTACAAAACCCCAATTCGGTTCCCATGCCGCATTGTATATGGTTTTTAATGTGTTTACATCGTTAAAAAATTGCTGTTTATTCTTAAAATTAACGGAGCGCACCGTTACATGATTTCTTTCACGAACAATATTTGTTAATCGTTGTAATTTATCGCTCAAATAATGTTCATTATGCAAATGATATGCTAATAAATCTTTTACCTTTGCCAAACCCGCTTTTTCAATCAAGTCGGCATAATATGGGGGATTATAAGTCATGAGTACAACGGGCGGGCTATCGAAACCCTCTACAAGCAAACCCGATTCATCATTCATGGATGGATTTAACGGTCCGCGCATTGCCGTCATATCATACCTTCTTAAGAATTGGGCTGCAGATTCAAATAAAGCATTTGCCGTTTCCTGATTATCCTCACATTCAAAAAAACCGAAAAAACCTACAGAATCGTTATGTGTTTTATTATGATTCCAATTAACGATTGCACCTATTCTGCCTACGACTGCACCATTGCGCTCTGCAAGGAATAATTCCATTTCGGCATGTTTATAAAAAGGATTCACCTTTTTATTCAATAGTTTTCTCCTGTCCATTTTAAGCGGCGGAACAAAATTCGGATCATTTTTATAAAAAAGCCATTGCGCGTCAATGAAGTCATTTGTATCCGATTGAGAAGTTACCGTACGAATCTGAACAGACATATATTTTGCTCCCTTTTATAATGGTCTCCGTAAAGGTAGTTTTCCTTTACTTATAAAGAGACCCTTGTTATACTGTTACTCTTGGAAAGTTACGAAAATCGTAAATAAAAGACTATTTCAGTCTTTTCACCCGCGATATAAAAAAACAATCCCCGCCGGCATTAAGCCGAACGGGGATTTCGTTTACAAGAAACAAAGTTTATCGGTTAATGATAACCGGCATAGTTGATACGCCTTTGTTTCTGCTTATTTCAAGCATGTACATGCCTGCTGCTATATTTTCCGTCGGTATCATTAGTACTGAAGATGTTACATTGTTTATGGTTAACACATTCTGCCCGCTCATGTTAACCAGTTTGATTGCCGAAACATCATTCCACTCGGAATTGAATGTAAGGGTAATCATATCGTTTGCCGGTTGCGGCGATACAACCGTACCGTAATTGTTTTCATCCGTAACGGATGATGCAATCGCTGTTGAAGTTGTAAAGTTCCATGTGGCTGACCACGCACTTACGCCCATATCGTTTTCCGATGAAACTCTCCAGAAGTATTTGGTAGAGTTAGCCAATTGCAAAGGTGTTGTTGACTGACCGATGATTTTATTTTTATTATAAATAAGTGTCGTAAAGTTTTCATCGGTAGAAACTTGCACATGATACGAAATCGCTTTTGAAACAGATGCCCATGAAAAAATTACGCTCGGCTCTACCTTAATCGCATTGCTCGGCGGCGAAACAAGTCCCGGAGCCGCTAATGCTTCAGCAGCCAATGAGAATCTTCTTGCTGACGACCATGCACTTAAACCCGCACCATTCACCGAACGTACACGCCAGTACAATGTTTGTTCCGGTGTATTCGCATCAATAGTCCACGATGAAGCGGTTTGCCCCTTACCGTCATAAAGCAAGGTTGCAAAGTTTTGGTCAGGCGAAACTTGAACATCATAACTAACCGCGCCCGAAACAACTTCCCATTTCAGCTCCACCGTACCTGTTGGCAAGATAGCCGCATTTTCCGGCAATAATAAGCCGGGTATCGCAGCAATTTTAGCGGCAGCCGTCGTAAATGTCCATGTAGTTGATGTTGTCGTACCGTCATTGGTACTTGCAGCCGTTACTTGCCAATAATACACGGTATTCAATTCAAGTTCCGATGCCGGCAAAGAGAATGTATTTTTTACCATAGCGGATGCCGAAGCAATCGGATCGGAAAGATCGGCATTTTTTGATATAATGATAGAGTATGTTTCGGCACCGTCAACAGGTTTCCATTCAAAACGTGTATTTGTGCTTATATCCGTGGCATTATTCAAAGGCATTTGTACAACAGCACCCCCGATTTTTGTAGTAAACGTATTCGACTGCGACCAAGCAATATCAATTCCCGAAGCAGAACGAGGTCTTACTCTCCACCAGTATTGCGTAAAGTTTTTCAATCCGTCAAGCGTACCAATATCATCGGCATTAATACCCTGTACCATACGCGAAATAACGATTGTAGAGAATCCTTTATCGGTAGCAATCTGAATATCATACGATGCTCCGCTACCTGCGGAAGTCCATTCCATTCTTATCGGAATATCAAGTGCGCGACTATTATCGGCAGGAGTCGTATTTATAACCGGTAACATTGTTGTTGAGAATGTATAAGGTTGCGACCAGTAACTTGCTCCCAGAATACCGTCTTCGGCGCGAATACGCCAGTATAAAGTACTGTTTGCAGGTAGGTTATCAACCATAGTCGTTAAGCCGATTACAACCTTATCATAAATAATATCACTGCTGTTTATAAAGGTGGAGGTTTTACTAATCTGTACACGGTAAGAAGCCGGCTTAGGATTAGGCATCCAAGAGAATGATATCCTATTTACAGCTACGTCAAGCGCACCGTCATTCGGAGCCGAAAGTACCGGTGTGGAAACAAGTGTACTAAATGAACGTGGTGCCGTAAAGTTGCTTGTAATACCGCCCGAACCGACAGCACGAATACGCCAGAAATATCGAGTATTCATTTCGAGCGTGTTCACATTTGCTTGCAAGCCCGTTACATCGGAATTATAGACCATACTCGTAAATGCCATATCGGAAGCTATTTGCAGGGTATAAACTGTTACACCTGTCAAACCTGTCCATTCGAATCGTACCGGAACAGAAAGCTCTTTTTCCGCTTCGGGAGGAAATACCAAAGTAGGAGTCGGCAATGCAGTTGCAAAATTCCATACAACTGACCATGGGCTCGTACCTGTTCCATTAGAAGCATTTACGCGCCAGTAATAACGCGATCCGAAGGACATTAATGATCGTACATCCTCCGATGCCGATGTTGTGGTTCTATCAAGTAAAATTTGAGTAAATCCTGCATCACTTGCCATTTGCACCCGATAACTCGCAGCTCGCGGATCGGGAGTCCATATTAAGAACACATTTGTCGGATCTAAATTCGTCAGATTATTATCCGGTGAGGTAAGAATAGGAGCATTCGGAGGAGGTGGCAAAGTAGAAAAGCTTCTCGCTGATGACCAAACTCCTGCCACTCCGTTCAGAATCGAACGTACACGCCAGTAATAAAGAGTTTCATAAGCAAGACCTACAAGATTGGCAGAGCCGCCTACGATACCGCTTTGTGAAGCAAAGATACTTGCGAATACCGGGGATGTAGAAACTTGCATCTCATAGGATTGCGCGCAGATTGAAGTACTCCATGAAAGTGTTGTGGAAAGCGGAACATTGATCGCGCCATCCGTAGGACTGAGTAATGCCGGTGGTGCCGCGGTTGTTGGCCCGCCAGGCACCTCAATACGAATTGCATCCAGTCCAATGCCTATTTGTGCTACGGAAACATCTGATGTAAATCTGAATCGTAAACGAACATTCGACTTTCCTGCCATACCAGTCATTATATGAGAACATGTAGTCCAAGCCGTCTGCGCACCGTTCCAACGATTTGACGAGTGCGTGTACCAATTTGTTCCGCCCGAAGCAGTTGTACCCAATGTTGTCCATGTTGAACCGCCATCGGTGGAAAGTTGCAAATCAAGGTAATCATAACCCGACTCGATTTGCTGCCATTTCAGAAAAGAAATGGTGGGGTCAGTTGCAAAACAGGTAAAATCATAAGCAGGCGATGTCAGGAATGAAGCATCACTATTAAGATAAGGCCCCGTTAAATTGGTTTTCCAACATCGCGTTCCTTCGCCTGCTGTAGTAAGTGAACTGTAAGCCGGAGTACCCCAAGCCCAGGT
>JALHLL010000053.1 GCA_022844575.1 bacterium | reverse complement strand
GGAGAGGGTTCCACAATTTCAATTTTACTCAAAATATGATCCGTATCGTACATAATATTTTCCTTTCTTAATTGTTAGACGATGTTCTGTTCATAATCCTTCGTTTCGGTTTAGCTTTTTTTCAAGATTGATCTTTGCTCTCTGTATCAGTGATTCGACGGCTTTTGCGCTTAGTCCCATAATCTCAGCAATCTGTGACTGACTTTGTTGTTCAATCTTGTTGAGTATAAGAGCGGTTTTCTGATTGTCAGGCAACTCATTGATACATAAAAAGATTCTTTCCGTTGCTTCTTTCTGTTCTAGAGATACACCCGGATGATCGAAGCTATGGGGAATCTCATTATCTTCATCATTAGTAAATAAACCGATTATGAGACCAAAGCGTTTTTTTCTTTTCTTTGCATTGAGAAAATCTAAGGATTTGTTTATAGCAATTCTGTAGATCCACGTTGAGAGAGAGGATTGTCGGTTAAAGGTATGGTATGATTCGTAGACTGTAATGAAGACATCTTGGGTGATTTCCTCAGCATCGTGTGTATTATGAACGTAGTGCAAAGCGGTATTGAATACACGTTTGCTATACTCTGCATATATCTCGGCAAAAATTGTCTTGTTCATTGAAGAAAGTATGATCCCCTGGCGTACAGGGTAACTTTACCCCCTACGAGGTAATAAAAAGCACGGACAGAGCTAAAGAGTTACAATCGGGTATTCGAATGAATACTACTATTGCTCCCTACCGAATGAGCACTACTCCATTGCTTGTAATCGTTGTTTATGGCAGACGGTGGTGAAGGGATAATGAACTGCTTAGAAAATATCCTTTTGCCGAATAAAGTTAGGTATAGAGATTCTTTATAAGAAAACAGTTTTTTTTGACTCGACAACTTCATTCCGACTTCTTTATCTTCCTTGTAAGAATTCGGTTATCCGAGTCGGTGATTCTTAATAAATATACGCCTCCTGAATAGTCAGATAAATTAATTTCATAGTGATTATGTATTCGAATGTTTGAAAATGTACCTTGTGGTTCACCAGATATGTTAAATACTTCGATAAGCGAAATTTCTTTCTCAGTATCAATTATATATACCCCTTCGCTCGGGTTAGGGAATATTCGTAGCCCTTCTTCGCTGATCATAATTTCATTGAGCGACGTCGTAAGCGCGTTACAAACTTTGCTTGATATTACAGGAGTGTTTGAATTAGACGTACTAAAAGCCCCATATCCAAGTTGACCGTAATTGTTTCTGCCTGCAGCCCATAAAGATCCATCAGATGTAAGAAAGAGCGAATGTTCCCTGGTTGCTTCTGCTCTTACGATCCTTCCGTTGCCCCATGTTGAGATAACCTGAACAGGTGTATGCTTGTCAACTGTAGTTCCATCACCTAATTGACCATCATTATTACCTCCACTATTCAAACCGGTCGACCAAACTGTTCCGTCGTTTTTTAGAAAAACAGAATGAATACCGCCGGCTTCTGCTTGAATTACGCCTGACAAAGTTGCTATCGAGTTTGCTGTATTTTTATCAGTCGTTGTTCCGTCACCCAATTGACCGTACTGGTTTCTACCACATGAAAGTACCGATCCATCTTTTTTTACAAACAATGAATGCCATTCACCTGCGGATAACTGTACTACATCCGACAAATTGTCTATCCGAACAGGCATTCTCTTTGATAAATTCGTTGTATTGCCGAACTGTCCATAACCATTATGTCCGCAAGCCCAAACCGTGCCATCCTTTTTCAAAAAGAGAGAAAACTCTGCTCCCGCTGCAACTTGGATAATTTCTGATAAACCGCTTACTTGTACGGGCATATTTTTACTTACTACCGTCCCATCGCCCAATTGGCCTGATGTATTATTACCGCAAGCCCAAACCGTTCCATCGTTTTTTAAGAAAAGTGAATGTTCTCCGCCACCTGCTGCTTGTATAATGTTTGTTAGCCCCAATACCTGAACTGGAATAGTTCTATCGGTATTTGTTCCGTCACCGAGATTACCTAAAGGGTTTCTTCCACAAGCCCAGACCGTCCCATCATTTTTTATAAACAAAGAGTGGAATAGACCTCCTGCTACCTTGATTATTCCGTTAAGTCCAATAACTTGCATTCCGGAATGTTGCTCAGAGGTATTCCCATTTCCCAGCTGACCAAAACCATTATAGCCCCAGGATTGTACTGTGCCATCAGTACAAATGGCAAGAGAGTGTCGTCCACCTGCTGCTATTCGCTGCGCATAAGAGCGAGTTGAAGTAAAAAGCAAAATACTTAACAGAATTGGTAGTACTGTATTTTTCATTTTATCTGATTCCTTTACTTTACAATCCTGTTTTAAGATAGTTGGTTTTGCAATATTGAAAGGGGAGTCTGGTTGTCGAAGTTGGATATTTTAGAACTCTATAGCTATTCTTTTTAAGAGTTTGTGCACGAGTACAACTTATCTCTGTAAAGTTACGAAGTAACGAAGTAACGAAGATAGAGCGGTCTCTATGTTGGGAGTTGTATAATATTATGTAATACATTGAAATACATCCATTGTACTCTGCAGTATTGAATTCGCGTTTGCTATATTCTGCATATATCTTGGCAAAAATTGTCTAGTTCATTGAAGAAAATATGGTCTCGCTGTGCGAAGTAATAAAAAGCACGGACAAAGCTAAAGAGTTACAACCGAACACCTATGTGTACGTATGGAAATATCTTTCGGGTAGATTTGACAGTTTCGTTTGAGATATTAGTCTATGGTGGCAATAGCAGAATTGCACAAAGAATATTCCGCCTCCTCTTTATTTGTTCTCGATTTAATTGAGTAATTTCCTATTGAGATAGAGCAGACACGAGATCTTAAGGTTCATTTTCATAAACAGTATTGTGAATAGTGGATAAAGAGTATTAACATTCCTTATCACTTCATGTATGGTTGGCTTTTCGTGAGATGTGTATAAGAGATTTATCTGAAAAATAATTAAGTAAACAAGCCACTCTTTTGAGAAAAAATGGCTCACTTTACACATATCATTCCGCTACTTGTTTATGATTTTCCTTTAGTTGCAAAACCCCTATAACAGATGCTATCCCGAATACGATTCCGCAAGAAAACAAAGCTACGCTCAATGATGTACTATCTGCTATATATCCCATAATAGGCCCTATAATTACAAATATCATCCTTGTTACCAACCACCGGATACTTAATACCGTTGCCCTTTTATCGGAACTGACCAAATTATTGATATAGGTAGCTGAAACAGGATTACCGATACCTCTAATAGCCGAAAAAATCAAAAGAAAAGGTATTAACCATAATGAGATCGTACCGGTAAGAAAATAGCCGATCGCCAATGATATGGAAAGTATCATATATAATGTTTTTGTGCCGAAACGTTTTTCAAATATATGTGCTCTTAATGATGTAAATCCCGTTGTAGCATTTAAGGTAGCCCATGCAATGCCGAATGACCAAAGTGGTACACCTGCTTCTTTCATAAGCGGTTGTACAAACCATACCATTGTTAATGTACCCGCCGAAACTATACCTGAAAGCAATATCATTACTCTTAATTGTTTATGGGTAACAATTGATTCATATACTATGTGTAAAATACCTTTTATAGTGCCATGTTCAGCCGAATAAGCGTGTCTTTTCGGCTCTATAAGCATAAATGCCAAAGGCACGGAAAGCGCTGTAAAAAATGCCTGAACATATAATGGGGTATCTAAGGAAATCATTGCCAAAAATCCACCGAGCACGGATGCCGCACTTTCGGAAAAATTACCGAAAGATAATTGTCGTCCTTCTTTTTGCATTGATTGACCTTGTTCACCTAATTCCGCCAATGAATCGAATAACATTGCCGAATCCGTTCCCGAAATAAAGCTTATTCCTATTCCTAATACAATTTCCGCCATTAAAAACCCCATAACATTATTTGCTACAGCATAAATTGCAAACCCTATGGTAGAACATAATGTACCTATTATCATCGTGCGCCGCCTGCCAAGAACATCGGAGAAATAACCTGAGGGTACTTCAGCAATAACCATAACACCGGAAAAAACAGCTTGTATAAACATAATTTCGGTCATGGTTAAACCCTTTGCCTGATAGAATAATACAAGTATGGGTATCATTACTAAAAATGACCGTAACATTTGTATTGCCATGAGTAGAGGAATATTCCTCGCCGCCGATTTCATATTGTTCTCCTTTCGCCCAAATAAAAAAGGCGACCGTTTTTGTTCGGTCGCCTTTTTGAGATTTATAAATTATATTATGTTGTTAATTTCTCAATGGCTCCCCGAACTCGCTTTAATAAATGTGGGTACTGATACGAGAGTGGGATTAAAACAAATGACAATAGCTGTCCATACGGCATGTACGGAAAGTAGATTGTTCATATATGTGTGTAATCCTGTATTCATAGTGTCAGATAAATTGCACAGAGTAAAACTGTGTTTAAGGTAATTTTTTGAAAAATCCGTATAAAAAATACAAATTTGTTAAGTGTTTGTATAATGATGAAATAATCGCGCCAGATTGTTTTTTCAGATGGGGATTATTTTGATTTTGCGGCTTCAAAAAGTTTCTTTTCCATTTCGAGCGTAGCACGTATTTCTTGCGCCTGTTGGATTTTCTTCTGGCGGGTATAAGCAGCTATGAGTAATTGTGCAAAATCATTACGGATGCTGTCTCTTGCCGATAAATCACTTATTTGCATCCATGCTCTTTGTTCAAATAAGCGTGAAAGAGAACGTATTACATTGCTAGGGCGAGAGAGAGTGTCTTTTTTTGCTTGACGTACTATATTTCTCAAACGGTCAACCAATTTTCTTTGTTCCGCAACTCCGTCAATACCGTTACCGTCATTATTCCATTTATTAAAATGTTCGATTTTTTGTTGCAGTTTGGAAAATGTCTCAGCATTGGTAAAATCATATACCTTAAATTTCATACGCATTCTTGGGCGAACATGCACAGTTACAGCATTAGGATTTTGCGGGAAACTGACCTTTGTTAATTCTTGTACTATAGAGTTTGCAATGGCAGGAGTCAAGTTCGTATTTGAGAATTTTAATCCGCCACGAATGAGAATATCGCCCATCACTCCATCCAAACGTTTAAAATGTGAAAGTATGGATTGCCGAATAAACTGCCCTTGATTATAACAACGCTGATAATCATCCCCACCCAAGCCTTTACGCGAGCGTAAAACCTGTAAGGTAGCTTTGCTGTCGCGGAAGCCCAACATTTCGATAATACCCATTGCTTGAGAAAAACCTACCTCCATGTAGTACGGTATTTCGCCTACTCCTGTAATTTTTGAAAGCTCTTTCAAATAAGATTTGAGTCCTCGATTTGCATATACGATTGTAAGTTTATTAAGACCACTGGTATCCGGCATTTTTGCTTCGGCAGGCGTATCGCGCGGCACTGAGAATATTTGTATGATGCCGCTATCGGGAATAATGGAGATAAGGTGATTGGCATCGGCATGTTTTGTATTTGTGCCAAGTCGTCCATCAACACCTATAATCGCAATATTTATTCTTTTCCCTCTTATAGAAAGCGGGCTTGTATTATCATTAATGATAGCTGAATTGGGTTCTTTAGCGGAGATTTGTTTTGCCTCAGTTACAGAATCTACAATAACCGAATCGGAGAGAATAAGCTGTTCTTCATCATTTTGCATATCCACACCGATAGGTGAAACCTCCGGATTTTGCTGTAACGATGCTTCAGCGGAATCGTTTTTTGCAGCGTCGTTGTTCGTTTCGGAATAGATAAGTGGTTGATCGGATGCGGAACCAAAAAGGGAATCGGAATAAAGCCAAATGGAAAATGATAATAAACCCGTCAGGAAAATAACGAGAACTATAAGTAGGAACTTCTTCTTCTTCTTTGGGGCTTCCGCCATGGTCGAAAACGAATCTCTCTGTGGCTAAGACAAAAAAATCAGCCCCACCGCCTAATGACGGGGGGCTGTAAACTATGTGTACACCGTACGGGAATCGAACCCGTGCTGCCGCCGTGAAAGGGCGGTGTCCTAACCGCTAGACGAACGGTGCGCGCTTAGAAGATTACAAAAATAACAATTTTCGGGAATCCGACAAATTTATAGCTCTTGTTTTATGCTCAATTAAGCATAAAGAGAATATTCTCTTGTTTGGGCAACCAATATTCTTATCGGTGTGGATAATGAATAGAGTATATACTTTTAGTTTTTTTTACTTTGACTATGGGGAAACCACTATACATTCATACTATTAAAGGTATTGGAGCTTCGTTTCCGATCTATTCTAATACATTTCCATAATGCTATATTGATTCTGTGAGTTATTATCTATCAATTAACTTTCAGTAAACATACAACTTATATTTAAAAACACGTTGATGGAATAACAAAAAGCCCCAAGTTAATGGGGCTTTTCTTTTACTTCAACAACGTCAGTATTTCGTACCCTTTCTTGTCATTGTATTCTATGATTGTTTTCTTCGCCTGAACTATCTGCATTATCCACCAAATCGTTCCCACGCAGACAAAACACGATAAGAAAAAGCCGATAAACTTTCCTATTTCACCTGTATAGATAAATAGAAATCCAAAGATTGCACAAATGAGAGCAGTTGACCCGTCTTTCTTAACTCCATTAAAGTGCATTGCAAACTGTTGCTGTTTCTCCTGCGAAAGAGAATTGACTTGATGTAAGACTGCCGGAGAGAGTTCGTACATACCGTTCCCCTTCTTCGCCCAAGCCCAAAGCAAAGTGTGTGATAAAAGAAAAGCGTGGACTTGCATAATATCCAGCTGTAAGTCACTGGTAAGCCCATCGAACGAATAAGGTATGGTAGTACATTTACTTCGATGATTGAAATTGCCAGTTACTACAGCGAGAAAAATTGACGCTCATATTTGTGGCAAATATATGATAAGTCCCTATTTTACCATTTAGAATCATCAGAGACGGGTGGAGAGAATTTTCATTCAGTTTCAAATTAAGATAATACAAGAGAATCCTTAAGCCTACTCATTTCACAGGGTTTTATTATATTTGTAATCTTTTTTGAAAAGCCACATAGCATTTGTTTAACAAATCCACTCGCCGGATGCACGAAAAAGTGGCGTTCGTATAACCGGAGAAACCCTATAAGGATAGTATAATGTCCGAAGTAACAGAAGTTGCAGGCGATGCACAAATGGCAGCTGTAGCCGCGCCTCAAAAAATATCAAGACTACATCACAATCTCGAAGCATTATTCGATAGCGATTTTAATGTTCCGATGATGGATGACAGTTCATTCGATGAACTGCTCAACAAAAAAGTAGCTTCAATTAAAACAGAAGAACTTGCAAAAGGTATCGTTGCTCAAATAACTAAAGACAGTATTTTTATTGATATTGGCTTTAAATCGCATGGTGTTGTTGCACGTAGTGAATTTATCGGTGCGGAGTTATTGAGTATTGGTGATGTTGTTGATGTTTTTATTGAGAATATAGAGGATGGCAGCGGTAAGTTAGTACTTTCACGCCGTCGTGCTGACTTCATGAAAACTTGGGACGATATCCTCAAATTACATGAAACACAACAAATCGTTCCCGTACGTATTTTACGTCGTATTAAAGGCGGTATGGTTGTTGATTTGCTTGGTATAGAAGCATTTTTACCCGGTTCGCAAATTGATGTTCGTCCGGTGCGTGATTTTGATGCATGGGTTGGAAGAGCATTGGATGTTCGTGTCGTAAAAATCAACCATCCGAATGAAAACGTTGTTGTGAGTCACAAAATTCTACTTGAAGAACACCTTGCCGAACAACGTAAAGCAATTCTTGATAAACTTGAAAAAGGTTTGGTACTTGAAGGTACAGTTAAAGCAATTTCCGATTTCGGGGTATTTGTTGACCTTGGCGGTGTTGACGGGCTTGTACACATTACCGATCTTTCTTGGGGTCGTGTTTCTCATCCTTCCGAAATCGTTACACTTGATGAAACGGTTAAAGTGGTAGTACTTGATTATGATCCTGAAAAACGCCGTATCTCATTAGGTATGAAACAGTTGACATCTCATCCTTGGGATGCAATCGGTGAAAAATATACACAGGGTACAAAAGTACAGGGTAAAGTTGTCAGCTTAACCGATTACGGTGCATTTATCGAAATCGAAAAAGGTATTGAAGGTCTTATCCACATCAGCGAAATGTCGTGGACACAACATATCAAACATCCTTCACAGGCGGTATCAATGGGGCAGACCGTTGAGGCAGTAATTCTTAACATTGATAAAGATGATAAGAAACTTGCTTTGGGTATGAAACAGCTCGATCCCGATCCTTGGGCTGATTTGATGGCTAAATACCCGATTAACTCACAACACAAAGGCGTTGTACGTAATCTTACAAACTTCGGTTTATTTGTTGAACTTGAACCCGGTGTTGATGGTTTGGTTCATATCAGCGATTTATCATGGACGAAGAAAATCCGTCATCCCGGTGAATTTGTGAAAAAAGGTGATGAGCTTGATGTTATTGTTCTTGGTATAGATGCTGACAATCGTCGTATTGCCTTAGGACATAAACAAATTTCAGATAATCCTTGGGATTTCTTTGAAAGTCGTTTCTCGGCTGGCTCGGAAACCGAAGGAAAGATCGAGCGCATCATCGAAAAAGGTGTTATTGTGGAATTACCGGAGGGTGTTGACGGTTTCGTACCTGTATCACAACTTTCGTTTGCGCCGGTGCGCAATATTGCTGACTTTTTCAAACCCGGCGATTCGGTTCCATTGAAAGTGGTTGAATTCGATAAAGAAACGAAAAAAATCGTTCTTTCGGCTGTTGAATACTTCCGCGACAAGGATGAAATTGCAATTGCGGCATACAATGCGGCACATCCGGTACCTAATGCTGAAAAATATGCAAGTAATATCAGCGAATTGAAAGTAGAAGATTTGGAAATAGCATATCCTGAAGAAATGACAATGGATATTCCCGTTGATGTTTCTACGGTTCTTTCTGCTGAAATTCCACGAATGGATGATGATTCCAACGATTAATAGGAATCAAAACTGATACATGAAAAAAACCCTGTAATACTTGGTATTTACAGGGTTTTTTATTTTTTTGGCTTAAGATTTGTCCAATACTTTATTGTTATAAATTGGTAAAATGAATGTTTTTGTTTAGATTTGGTATAAATAAGAATAACATACTATGATTTCACTCACAGAACTATCCGTCGGCTCACGTGCTTCCGTAACCTCATTCGGAGAAATGAATGAATTTACGGAACGCTTACAAGAATTGGGGTTAATACCGGGCACGGAGATTATGCTTGTGAGAAGAGCACCCTTCAGCGGTCCGATGGAAGTGGCATTCGGTACGATGCGTTTGGCATTAAGACCCGATGACAGCAATAAAGTTATGGTTACCCCTCTATAGATTTCTCTCTCGCCATTAGTTACTGAAACATAATGAATGAACAATCTCCACAATCCGATGATCGTGATTATATCGCGTTTGTCGGCACACCTAATTGCGGAAAAACAACCTTGTTCAATGCGCTTACGGGTTTACATCAGAAAGTAGGCAATTTCCCGGGTGTTACCGTCGAGCCGACCATCGGTACAATCCATGAGCATTCATCGGTACGATATATTGTTGACTTACCCGGGGTGTATAGCTTATTACCAAAATCAGCCGATGAACAATTAACATTCGATGTATTAAAGGGACATAATAAGGAAATACCGCATCCGCATAAAATTGTTATTGTATTGGATGGCAGCAGTTTGGAAAAAAGTCTTTTTCTTTTTTCTTTTTGTGCCGAACTGAAAATACCTGCAATAGCCGTTGTTACAATGATTGATGAAATTAAAGCAAGGCGCGGAATACTTGATGATATTTTGCTTGAACGTTATTTGGGAATTCCCGTTATTCCCGTGGTCGGACAAAAGGGGATAGGCCTGGAGGAATTACGCGGATCATTATTTAATGAAATCGAATTTGCTTTACCGAATGCGATTGTGCGCAAGGATGCCGATATTACTGAGCGGCATAAAAGAATAAGAGAAATTTTTGATGAAGTGATTACGATACAAACCGATAAAGTATCGGAAAAATTAGATAAAGTATTTTTACACCCGATACTTGGCCCATTGGTATTTATTCTTGTACTCGGTTTATTTTTCCAATCCATTTTCTCATGGGCTGAACCGTTAATGAATGGTTTGGAAACCACATTTTCCGCAATGCAAAATTTTGTTCGCGGAACAATGTCCGAAAGTTTGTTACGCGATTTTATAACGGATGCCCTTATTGCCGGAGTGGGAAGCGTACTTGTATTTATACCCCAAATTCTGTTACTTAATGTGATTATAGTATTTCTTGAGGACTGCGGATATTTATCGAGAGCGGCTTTTTTAATAGACCGTTTGATGGGAATATTCGGTTTACAAGGGCGTTCTTTTATTCCATTATTGGGCTCATTTGCATGTGCAATACCGGGAATTATGTCTGCACGGATAATTCCTTCGGAAAAAGATAGAATGGCAACAATGCTTGTTGCCCCTTTAATGACATGCAGCGCACGTTTGCCCGTGTATGCCTTATTGATAGGAGTATGTATTCCGCCTATTACTATAGCGGGTTTTTTAAATATACAGGCACTTGTTTTGGCGGGTCTATATATAATAGCGGCATGTACGGGGCTATTATTGGCTTTGTTATTTAAGAAGACATTGTTTCGAGGAGCAACCTTACCATTTTTAATGGAATTTCCGCCTTATAGAATACCTTCAATGAAATCATTAAGTATCATTGTTTGGAATCGCTCCAAGGAATTTTTGAAAAATGCCGGAACGGTAATTTTGGTATTTTCGGTAATACTGTGGGCTTTAACGGAATTTCCGAAAGCGGATATACCTGTAGGAACTTCACCGCTTGAAGCACAAAGAATACAGCTTGAACAATCGTATGCCGGTACAATGGGTAAAACATTACAACCCGTTTTTGCCCCGATTGGTTTTGATTGGAAAACAACGATAGGTGTTGTCGGCAGTTTTGCTGCGCGTGAGGTATTTGTTTCTGTAATGGGGCAATTATATAGCACCGATGTATCGGAAAGCGATATGCAATTACGTGAGATTCTGCAAAAGACACTTCCCTTTGCAACATGTTTGAGTATTCTTATGTTTTACGTATATGCTTTACAATGCATATCTACAATAGCGGTGCTAAAACGAGAAACGGGTTCATGGAAATGGCCTGCTTTTGCCTTTGCCTATACATTTGTACTTGCCTATTCTATGGCATTTGTTGTCTATAAAGTAGCGAATATGTAATTTGCATCTGTCTGTTTCATATTATACTTAGCCACATGAACAAACATCTTGCCTTTGCCTGTGCTTTATTGGCGCTTTTGACAATAGTTTCTTGTTCTGAAAATGCTAATAGTCCGGATGATTTGTATAATAGCAGTAATGCTAAACGGATTGTGTATGCAAGTTCTTTGGGCGGAAGCGACTCGAATGGTGTTTTATGGGTAAGCGATGTAAAAGGAAACAATAAAAGGGAATTAATGAGAGGAAATGCGGTATGCAATTCACGTATTCATGATGACAAGGTTCCGATACTAGAATACAAGTATAATAATGAAAAGCAAATGAGATTTGCCACATTGTATCTCTATGATTTAAAAACGAATACTAACAGCAAACTATACGAGAAACCTATAAGGGTAGGTGAGGTTAATACAAGTATTAGACCTGAAACGGCATTGTCTCCCGATGGAAAAAGAATTTGTTTTATTGTAGATAGTTCTGTACTCGTCGAATCGAAGGGATATAACTTTTATAAACTTTATGTAATGGATATATCCACGAGAAACGTGAATCTTTTGGCTGATGATTTATTTAGAAGACAGAAACCAAGTATTTCGCCCGACGGTAATTATATTGTATATTGTGGTGGGTGGGATAATAGCGGAAATCCCGATGGTAGGTTCTATGTAACTTCATTGGATGAAACAATAAAGCAACGGCTTGTATTTGATGAAAATTCTGAAGGTATGTATAGTAACTATGAATGGTCTGACGATAATAAATATCTAATAATAAGTAGTTCTAAGGAACGAAAGATTTTTTTTATCAATAGAAATGACTGGCAGTTAGAAAAAACAATTCTACTGCCTGACTTAGGTCTCATGGATGAAATGTTTCTTTCAAAAGACAATTCAACAATTTACTTTAGCTCCCAAACGAATATAAACAATACTTATTATGCTTATGATATATACTCTTATGAATTAAATACAGGAAAAATTACCCCATTAATTGGTAACCGTATTGCCGGAGCGAAAATATTACCAAAGATATCCAGTGATGGAACTACATTGCTATTCTCATCATCCCCACCGACAGCAACTGAGGGCGAATACTATCTTTTTCGCAGTCTTCATACTATTAATCTGAACAATTCCAATATTACAACATTACCCGATAAATCCACAGTATTTTATAGTTGGGTTGAGTAAATAAGAGTATGAAAGATACTTTTGCTACTATCTATAGTATGGCTTTTGTTGTATATAATGTCGCGAATATGTAAATTGCATCTGTCTGTTTCATATTATACTTAACCGCGCATGTACAAACATCTTACTTCTGCCTGTGCCTTAATGGCTTTGCTAACACTCCTTTCTTGTTCGAAAACATCTGATCCCACAAAACCCGACGATACTGGGAATAATAATAATAATAACAATAATAATTCTCATGTAAAAGGAATTATATATCTGACAACCAACGCAGAAACAGATACTAATAGAGTGGTGTGGGCAACTGATGATAAAGGGAACAATAAAAGAGAGATAATGAGAGGAAGAATCCGTTTCAACTCAGTTGTCAAAAATGAAAAAACCTTTATTGTAAAGGAAGGTTATAATCCTGATACAAGATTAAATTACAGTTCATTATACTTGGTAGATTTAAAGACCGGAAGCTCTGAATTAATTGAGAGATCGTATGATAGATCACATTCTTTTATAAGAATACGACGTGAAGCGGCAATAACTAATGATGGCAATAAAGTATGTTTCGTTGTAGACAGTGTCTCTTCTTACCCACAAAATGGTCTGCTCCATCAGAAATCGAGATTATATGTGCTAGATTTAAGAACAAGAGAAAAAATTCAGTTAGCTGATGATGTCGCAGAGGATCAACAATTTAGAATTTCCAACGATGATAAATATATCACATATTATGGTGGCTGGTATGATAATACGAGACCTACAGATATTCTGTATGTTGCGTCATTAGATGGTACATTAAAAAAGAGAATTATTTCGGACGGACGTTATGTTTATTTTGCTGCAACTACATTGGAGTGGTCTAATAACAATAAATTTCTAATGACAACAACAGGTGAGAATACACTAATTTTTATCAATACTTTGTCATGGCAGGTTGAAAAGACTATTGTCATAAAGGAGTTTGAACGAATACTGTTTCCGGTTTTTTCAGCAGACGACAACAAGGTCTATTTTTCAGGGACAAAAAACTACTCAAGTCACCCTGACTTCTCATGTGAACTATATTCTTACTCAATCCAAGACGAAAAGTTGAGTCAAATCACCGATAGCGCAATAGTAGGGTATAAGTTCGGTCCGCGTGTTTCGAAAGATGGTTCTAATCTTCTTTTTTCATCTTCAACAATCTTTGATGAATTTGCGAGGTTTTACTTCTTCCGCACCTTACATACTATGAACCTGAAAGATTCGTCCATAACTACATTACCGGATAAATCTACATATATGTATAATTGGGTTGAGTAAAAACAATATGCAAAAAACAGTACAACATATTTTTTCGCCACCACCGGCACATACGGTGGGTGATGGTTTTCATGTTCATAATTTTTTTCCAAGCGGAATAAATCAAGGTATTTACCGCATGAGTCCTTTTTTCTTATTGGACTATGGCGCACCGCACTTTTTTCCACCGACGGATGAGCCGCGTGGTGTAGGTGTACATCCGCATCGTGGTTTTGAAACCGTGACCATTGCTTATAAGGGTAGTGTGGCGCATCATGATTCGGCGGGGAATAGTGGAGTGATTTATGAAGGTGATGTTCAGTGGATGACAGCCGGAAGTGGTGTTCTCCATAAAGAATATCATGAAGAGAATTTTGCCAAAAAGGGCGGCTCTATGCAGATGGTGCAACTGTGGGTGAATTTGCCCGCGAAAGACAAAATGACCAACCCTAAATATCAGGGCATTGTACATAAGGATATACCAGTTTATAATTTCCCTGATAATAACGGTTATGCGGAAATAATAGCCGGCGAATTGAATGGATTGCGCGGTATTGCCTCAACCTTTACGCCGTTGAATCTGTGGAACTGCAAAGGCAAAAAAGGTGATACGATGACATTTCAATTACCGAATACCTATAATACGGGAATCGTGATTATTGAAGGGAATGTTCTTATAAACGGTAGTCAAAAAGCAGAAACAAATCACTTTGTTTTGTTTAATAATGATGGCGAGGAAATATCACTACAAGGCGAGGATGATTTTATTTGTTTAGTGCTTAGTGGCGAACCCATTAATGAAACGTTAGTTCCTTACGGACCCTTTGTAATGAATACGAAGGAACAAATAATACAGGCATATGAAGATTTCAGAAGCGGTAAATTCGGTGTTTTGGAAGATTAATAAAAAGGCGGTTAATAACCGCCTTTTTTATGAGAGGTCTATTTTTGCTCATACCTATAATGCCCGATAATCTTAAATCGGAATAAACAATCTTCCATTATCTGCCCCGCCCCAATATTATGAACAATCATATATCGTTTACTATCGAGTGAACGTACATTAACAACAATGCCTATATGGGTATATTTACCATTTTGTAATTCCCAACTGACTATATCGCCGGGGATATAATCCTGCGCATTATCGGTTATCGGCTTGACTGTTCCTTTTCGTTCAAAAAAGGTCATCAAATTTAATACTCTCCGATGATCAATATTTTTATCGGGTTTTGAGAGTCCCCATTTGCGTGGATACTTCATAAAATTTTTGGAAATATCATTATGTACTTCTTTTTGTAAATCAATACCCAGTTTTCTGTATGCTCTTATCACAACATCGGCACAAACACCTTTGTTCTGTGGGACATCGCCGTTCGGAAAAGGGATTTGTACATAGGCGGGGTCATACTGAACTTTGGTAAAGGTTAAGGTAATAGCCGCTTTGCATAAATGACCGTAAAAATCTTTCGGTTGTTCATCGTGCTGAAGAGTGCCATGATAAGGATATGGAACAATGGATACAAGTCCGAATGTACATACTGATGCGATAATGGAAACGAGAGTTCTCATTGTATGTATTGTTTTTGTTGCGGCTTTTTATGCTGCTTAGGTTTTATGACGGAGAATTGTGGAAAGCCGTAATCCGAACTTAACAAAGCTATTACGGAATACCAAATATTTAACAAATTTTAAGAAATGATGCATTATACTTTTTTGAACTAAACATGTTACGACATGAGACGTGCTGTTTTTTGTACACCCATTAAGTGAAGATTATTTCGATTCGGGACTAATATTCATCATACAAAAAAGGCGGTTAATTAACCGCCTTATAATATATTATTAGATTGTTATATTACATTTTCGACATTTCCGCTAATTTCATCGAGTTGGCTATGGATTTTACAAAGTCCGTATTTGTTTGATTACTCGCCCTTATTTCAATAAAAAATCTTGAGCCGATACCGAGTAATAATTCAGCAGATTTATTCTGTTTATCGAGCTTTTCCCAGCCGCCGCTTAATTCCAAATTCGGATTATATCCTTTTGCCGTTTCATTATCATTATCCACCGACATTCCCAAACTCCATAATGCTACAACCCCCTGATACATGGCAAATGCCTGATTATAGTCCGTAATCTTTACGGTAACATCATCATTGCCTTTTGTATAACGTATATTGGCATTCGAATAAGAGACACCGGGCATATTCATACTTTCGCCTTTAGGTGAGATCGGAAGAGCAC
>JALHLL010000052.1:13189-16075 GCA_022844575.1 bacterium | reverse complement strand
ACACTGCTGAAGTTCTGGATGCGGCTTTACAATCCGCAAACAGATTAAGAAATTTCGCTTTAGCAGCTGAACAGTATATCAATGCATTAAACCATTCGCCCCAACAAGCAGAAATACCATATGATTTAAGGGAATTGCTCCAAACAATTATTGAGGAGCAGAAAGTACGAGTATCGAGAACTGACAAAGTTTTTGCTTCACATATACGTTGTAGCGAATGTATTTTGTCTATTCCACACCATAATGTCGAGCAAATTTTGAGCATCGTTTTCGACAATGCTTTTAAGTTCTCAGAAACAAAGGTAGAATGTATATTCACAACTTTAGGAGATAAGGTTTGCATTAGTATCAGCAATGACGGGATAGGATTTAATCCTGAATTCTCTTCAAAAATTTTTGAACCCTTTTTTATAACTGACATACTTCATCACTCTCATGGCAGCGGGGTAAATCTTGCTACTGTTAAGGTGATGGTTGAGCATTATAACGGAGCAATCATTGCACTAAGTAACGGGGAAAACGCCGGTGCAACCATTATGATTGGATTTCCTATTAATGGCACCAATAAATTGAATGAGAAAGAAATAGGGAGCTATCTTTGCCCTACTACCAACGAGGTTATTTTCACAGTAGATTAATAATTAGCCACATGTTTAAGAAAATTCTTATTTTTATCGTAAGGGTTTGCTGAATGCTTATTCTGAACCATTGCAATAGGTCTTATTGCAATTAGAATTTTCATAACATATAATATCAGTAGAAGTTATGCAAAGAAATATTATCAAATTGATTAGTATAATGACTCTTATGTTGACTGTGGGTTGTGGTGCAGTTCTGAACCGAATATTGGTATGATAACGATAAAACATAAAACGAACATAGATACTGAACACCCTTTAAATTTCGACGAATAACAATTACGGCTGTTGGTTATTATTGATATATATAAACACCAACTACAATCAAAATCGACATTCATCATTCTATACATATATTATTCTCACCTTTTCGCTCAATTATAACGGTGGCAATGGCATAAATATGAGTATGACTTATTGAGCAATGGAAATCATAAAGCAAAAACAAAGGCGAGTCCGGTTTCTCCAATTCGATAATCGGTCGTCCGGTTTCCGTATTATGAATACCGATATGCTTAAATTCTATGGCTTCGCCAATGCCCGTACCGAGAGCTTTGGCAAATGCCTCCTTTGCCGCAAATCGCGCTGCATAATGGACGGGTTGTAAATGTAAGGGCTTCTTGGAACAGTATTCCCTTTCTTTATCCGTAAATATTTTACGGATAAAGTGCTCGCCGTATTTTTCGATTGAGGTTCGGATTCTCTCAATTTCAATAATATCCGTACCTATACCGTGTATTATCGAGCCCATGTACATAAACGCATATCGGCATTATCATAAATATGAGGATGGGTTGGAGTAATCCTTACCGTACATCCTTGTTTCCCACCTTCATCACATATATAAGAACCTCTGTATTCATAATATCCGCCATCAAGCGTTTGTTGCAAATCCAATGAACTTGCCTGACCGTTTATGATTAATCCGTCGGCATTGATATGCCCATGGTATGCCTCAACGACAACATCCTTAGGTTGTATATTACCCAATAATACTTTTGCATAGACATGCACTTGACTACCCACCGTAGCTGATTCGCTACCATGAATATATACTTCGGCAACAGCAACATTATTCCACGATGAACGAATTGCATGTTTCCAATCACGTAAAGCTACAGCTTTTTCAGCATTGTTACTTCTTAATTCCGTAGCCCTTTGCAAAGCAGGTGCATAATACTTTTGCGTATAATCGCGCACCATTCTATGGGTTGAAAATACTCCCGCACATGTTTTTATCGAGCTTTTCATACGCGAAACCCATTTTACCGGTACTTTGTTGCTTCGTTCATAAAATTCCGGTATAATTGCCTGTTCAAGTAATTCATATAAAGTGGCCGACTCGATAATATCCATATCCTTCGAATCGGCGTATTCCTCGCCAGTGCCTATAGCAAAACCATTCTCACCATCATACGCTTCAGCCCACCATCCGTCAAGTATGCTCGCATTTAAACATCCGTTCAAAGCCGCTTTCATGCCGCTTGTACCGCTTGCCTCATGAGGTCTTCTCGGAGTATTAAGCCAAATATCACATCCTTTCACCAAACGTCTGGCAACGGCGATACTATAATCTTCAAGAAATATGACATGTTTGTCCAAACCGAAAGCACGAACATCGTGTATGATTTTCTGTATCATTTCCTTACCGGCCGTATCATGAGGATGTGCCTTTCCGGCAATAATCATCTGCACGGGTCTTTCTTCATCCAATAATATCTTTTTAAGCCGAGCCATATCGTTAAATAACAGAGTAGCTCTTTTATAGGTGGCAAAACGTCTCGCAAATCCAATAGTCAGAGCATCGGGATTTAAATAGGAATGCACCTGACTAATATCCGACGCAGAAAACATTGATCTTTGTTTTTTTAACAGATAATTACGAGCAAATAAAACCAGACGTTCGCGATAACGATTATGCACACGCCATAATTCCTCATTAGGTATTGCATCCACTCTATTCCATACCTGATTATCATGGGTATCCGTTCTCCAACGTGGAGATAGATAACGATCATATAATTCCGCCAAACCCTCAGCCGCCCAACTTAAACTATGAATACCATTCGTAATGCTACCGATGGGTATATCGTTTTCAGGAAAATCTTTCCACAAATTTTTCCACATACTGCGCGCAACATCGCCATGCAATTTACTTACACCATTTCTGAATGATGATAATCGTAATGCAAGAATCGTCATTGAAAATGAATCTAATGTTGACGTATTATCCGCATTACCGAGACGT
>JALHLL010000052.1:6672-13179 GCA_022844575.1 bacterium | reverse complement strand
CCGAGACGTAAAAATTCCTCGCGATTTAATCCTAATTTTTGCCAATAATTCTGAAAATATTTTTCGACAAGTGTTGCCGGAAATACTTCATTTCCTGCCGGTACGGGTGTATGTGTTGTAAATACCATGCCAGCATGTGCTAATTCGCCCGCACTTCTGAAATCCAAATCAAAATCTTGCATTATAAAACGTGCACATTCCAGTGTTGCAAAAGCAGCATGACCTTCATTGATATGAATAATGGTAGGATTTATACCTAACTCGCGTAATGCCCTTATTCCTCCTATGCCCAGCAAAATTTCCTGTTGAATCCTTGTTTCGCTCGTACCCCCGTATAACTGGTCGGTAATATCCCGATATTCCGTATAAGTATTGTTTTCCGTAACATTCGTGTCCAATAGATATAATGTTACCCTACCCACTTGTAATTTCCATATTTGCGCATAACAATTTCCATTCGGTAATTGTACGGAAATAAGCATCGGATCGCCATTTGGTTTACGCATCAGTATCATTGCCATCGAATAAAAATCATTTTCATAATAACTTTCATTCTGCCAACCGCCTTGCGTTATATGCTGACGGAAATATCCCATTTGATACAATAAACCAACGGCAATAATCGGAACACCTAAGTCACTTGCCGATTTTAAGTGATCGCCCGCAAGAATTCCCAATCCACCGGAATAATTAGGGAAACTTTCATTGATGCCGTATTCTAAACAGAAATACGCGATATAATTGGAATTATTCGCATAATGTTCGGAATACCATGTGCCCGATTCCATATATTTCCGAAAGTCCGCATATACAGTATCTAAAGAACTTATAAAATCTATTTGATTCGATAGTTCCTGCATTCTCTCCGAAGAGATTTTATTTAATAACATTACGGGATTATGATTCACTTCTTCCCACAGTTCGGGATCAATTCGCTCAAACAATTCCTGTGCATTGTAGTTCCATGACCACCAGAAATTATATGCTAATTCTTTTAATCCTATAATTCTTTCGGGTAATGATGCTGAAACAATATATGTAGTAACCGGTTTCATTCTTTTTTAATTACTGTTTATAAAATTTTTCGCTATAATACGTATTGCCGCTTTGTGATACTATACGAATAAAGTATGTTCCGTGTGAAAATTCGGAAACATCCACATTCACATTTTTGCCGGATATATCCGTTTTCCTTTTTACAATCCTACCCCTTTCATCGGTAATTTCGAGAATAGGATTATGGGGTACATTCTGACCAAATTCAATAGAGAGTATCGAGGCAACGGGGTTCGGGAACAATTTGAACCTAAATAGCTCTTGTTCTTGTACTTTTACCGTCGTTCCTGTTCTGAAACGGAAACGAGCTGCAAAATCGCCCCAACCATCAGCATTGCGTGCTCTTACTCGCCATAAATACTGTTTATCGGCATCCAAAGCCCATGTTTGCATTTGTGTTGAACTCAAAGCCGAATCTTCAAAAATTATCGGGTTGAATGTTGGTGAAGTCGCGATTTGTACATGGTATGTTGTTGCACCCTGTACGGCAGTCCATGTTAGTACCGGATTACGAATAATATCCTGCGCATTATTTTCCGGTAATTGTAATGTGGGTACATCAACTGCCGTAATAAATTTCCATGACTGCGACCATGACCCCGCACCGCCTTCATTCAAGCCACGCACACGCCAAAATACCGTACGTAAACCCGATAATAAACCATTATATTGATACTGTGTTGTTTCTACAGCTTCGCTTGTAGCAATTATGTCTGTAAAATTCGCATCATTCGCAAGTTGTACCTCATAAAAATAGGATTTTTCACCGGGCAGCCATTGTAATTGCACAGATTCAAGAAAACCTCTCGAACCATCGGCAGGACTTTGTAATTCTATCGATTTCGGTACCTCATAACTTGTATTTACTTGTGCACTGAAAACACCCGCACCATGCGTCGCAACAAATATCATATTATCCGATTGTCTTACCTTTATCATATCAATCGGCACATTCCCTATTTCATCGGCACTTTCTTGAACCCATACCGTTTTTGTACCATTAAGAAAAGCCGTTGAAAACACACCGACACTTGTTCCGGCAAAATACATTTTCGTACCTTGCACATTCAACATTTCCACCCAATTCACCGCCGGTGCATTGGCAGTACCCTTGGGGCTTTTATCCAAATTTCCACCAATAGAAGACCATGTATTGCCACCATCATATGTAGTATAAATACTATTTACACCATAATTGGAAAAGCACAGAATTACATGTTTATCATCATCATTATCAACTGTTATCGCACTTATATAAGCCGTCGGGAAATTCCCTTTTAATTCTTTCGGAATGGGCTGCCCTTGCGTTGCATCATCCAAACGGAATAATTTTCCTTGCGATGTACCATAATACAATACTTTTGATTGTTTGCCCATGGCAAGAGCGGTAATTAAATGATTTTGCGCTCCGGTAATCCTTGTTGCCGGCAGAGAGTCCCAATTTGTAACTACAGAATCTTTTTGACCGAAACCTATTTCGAGCAAATTATTATTTCTCCAAATAATTTTTCCGCCTGCTAAATATGCCCGACTCTTTTCATTCGGATCGAGAATATACGGATTTATAAATAGATAATTTTTTCCGCCGACAGGATCAAAACGCCCCTTTTTAAGAACCGTTCCATTTTCATCCAATTCATAGTGTTCCATTCTGCCTAATTGTCGCGACATATACACTCTGCCACTTTTTCCGAAATCGCAAAATGAACCATCGCCCAAACCCGGCGCAGCCCATGGCGATTTCCCATCTGAAGAATTAACATATAATGTCCCATTATCCTGTAAGCCACCCATTATTTTATTAGAGCCGGCTTGATCTTCAACTGCCAAAGTGTAAAATTGTGTTGTCAGATACCCCGAATTAAGAGACTGCCATTGTACTTTTTCAGCAAGTACATTATCACTTATCGTAATTCCTCCATCTGTTGCGGAAAGTACCTTTTTATTATCGGATTTCAAAAAAAGAAATTCATGACAATCGGGGTGATGATTACGATACACACCATATTCAGGCAAGGTTGAATTCTGTTCATATCCACCGCACCAATTATATTTTCCTGTTGTACAGCCGTCATCCGAACGATAAATATTTGTACCGCCAAGAAAAACAATATTCTCGTTTTCAGGATGAACCCGCACATACATATTATAAGAACCTTGTGAATTATATGTACCGAAAGAACCACCTAAATCCGGAACATTTTCCGATAAGTTCTCCCATTTACCTTGAATGCCCGAACCATCACCGGCAATGTATCGGTATTTAAATAAACTGTTCCAATCTTCATCACCGCGTCGGCTTACATATCGCTTGCCGACACCCGGTGTATGCGCTAAAAAATAAACTGTATTTTCATCGGAAGGCGAAATACCTATTGCAATTCGTCCGTACCTAGCCGGAAAATCAACGGGTATTATTTTATTCCAACGGATACCGTCCGTAGAGCGATAAATACCACCATGCACCGAGTTTGTATTCTGATTTAATCCGTAGCTACTTAGTGCTGCATAAAATATTCCGCTTGGTGAGCGCTCTACCGAAGCAAAACCTGAGGAGTTGTTTCCCCATGCACCCAAAACATTTGTCCACGTTGCCCCACCATCACTCGAACGTGCAATGCCACCAAGTGCATATGCGGCAATCACTACATCGGAATTGATATTGGACGGATCAGTAATTACTCGCCATATATAATCATATTGTTTATCCCAACTACCCGGCGTACCCGAAACAGTTTGTTCAAGAAATTCCCATGAAATGCCATTATCGGTGCTTTTCAGAATGCCATCTCCACTAATATCAGCCGAATTACCCCATATTTCACCTGTTCCTGCATACCATATATCTTCTTTCCCTTCGCGTGTATCTTGTGTAACCGTTGTTACGCTTTGTAATTGTCTGCGTGTAAATGTTTGAGTCCATGTTTTTCCGGCATCGGTGGAACGCCACATACCTCCCGAAACACCGCCGGCGATGATAATGTTTTCATTACGAATATCATAAGCCAAAGCCCTTGTTCTGCCGCCTACATTCCACGGTCCTCTCGAAACCCAGTGATTTGAGAGTACACCTTCCGCTTTTTGATTATCTCGCTTTGGTAGTGTGTTCGCAAAGTCTAACTCGGCAATGCGGATATCATGCGGTATCTTTCCGGTAGCAGGATCATGATAACGCATCCATTCCCACTTTTGCCTTTCCGATAACCCCTCAGAGAGAGTACCGTCTTCCAATCCACTATCGAAAGAACAATAAACTCCGAATGCCACCGCTATCGAACTGATAAACCAAATGGCAATACTCGGAAAACGCGTATATGGTTTTTTCATAAGAACTCCTTTTTACCTTCGGCTCTGAGTGTTTCTACAATTTTTTTCACTTCCTGAACTCGATTTGCGGGGCAAACAACCGTTACATCGTTTGTTTCGACGATAACCGTTTCATTCATCCCGATAAGAGCCACTAATTTATTACCATCACATTCATTGACAGCTATCGTGTCTTTACAATCAATAAGTAGTACTTCGCCCATCATAACATTACCGTTTGTATCAGGTTGTTTGGTACGGTACAGTGCATCCCATGACCCCACATCATCCCAAGAAAAATTAGAAGGCACAACAGCAATTTGTTCGGATTTTTCCATTATCGCATAATCAATGGAAATATTAGGTAATGGGGCAAATAGTTGCGCCACACCTTCAGGCGAACCGTTAAACACTTCATTTGTTTTATGATGCAATACGTGCGACATAGCCGGTAAAGCTCCTGAAATTTCCGACGCATGCTTTTCCAATTCATTCAAAAAAGTATCAACACGCCAAAAGAACATACCGCTATTCCAGAAATAGGATTCATCGGCTATATATTGTCGCGCAGTTTCAATATCGGGTTTTTCCTTAAATGCAATTGCGCGCTTTACAGTCGCATTACCCTTTTCCGTCTGAATATATCCATACCCCGTCTCCGGTCTGCTTGGAACTATGCCAATCGTAACCAAATCACCCGAATTTTCCGCATGAGATAAGGCATTATCGACAGTTTCGCGAAACTTTTCGGCAGGACGCATAAAATGATCGGCAGTTAATACCGCCATTGAGATTGTATCGGGTGAAATACCTTGTTCCGCAAAACGTTCAGCTATAAACACTGCTGAAAGAGCAAGACAAGGTGCTGTATTCCTTTTTGCAGGTTCGGCAATTATATTTTGGGGAGGTAAAAACGAAAGGACGTTTCGTATAGGTTTTTGAAGTATCTCACTCGTAATAACAAAAATATTATCGTGGTTTATAAGCGGTGCAATACGTTCTACCGCCTCTTCAATCATTGTTTTGGTATCGGAAACAAGACGAAGTAATTGTTTTGGCTTTCGGATGCGGCTTGAGGGATAAAACCGTTCGCCACTACCACCCGCCATAATAACTACTGTTCGCACAAAGGACATAAATACTCTGTGTTAATGAAAAAAACAAGGTACAAAGATACGTTTTTCGGCGGGAGTGCCTATGTATGTACCTAACCATGTTTTTTTATGAGCACATATTTATGAGCGGACTATTTTGGCATTACGGAGTCGCGGATCGCCAAGGGAAACAACGGAATAATGTTTTTCTTTTTTACCGTTAATTTCATATATCTGGTAACTTACTATTCCTGCCGATAATAAACGGGAGAGCATTTTTAAGAAGTCATTTTTCTCCTGTTCGGTCAAATCGCTTAATGTGAGGTCTTTTGTAGAACCGAGATTCAAGAATTGATCAACTTTCCTCCAGACTTTCGAGGTATTCGAAATGGGCTTGAGATCTCTTTTATTCTCCTCGCGTAGTATCTGACGACCTACTTCCTTTAAGTCGCCATAACCGTAGCGATCAGCCAATACTCCACCTATAGTTGATGTTCGCATGATAATTCTTTCCAAAACATATCATCAATTGTCGGCTAATACGGTTAAAACTTGAGTAATGGAAAGATATGATCAATGAATCACTATAAACGGATAAACACTTCGTTTTTTACTTCCATTCACCACCACAAAGTAATTCCCTGAGTTAAGGTCAGAAATTTCAAAATCGTTGTTTCCTTGTAGTATTGTTCCTGAAAACAAGGTGAGAACTTTATTCCCAAAAACATCGTTCACAGTCATATCAATGTACTGTTCTACATCATTGAACAAATGAGTATGTGTTCTTCCTGAGGAGGGATTAGGATATAATACTACATTCAGATCGTTTTCATTCACTGCATCTACATTATTTACTTCAGTTGTATAATCATCAATTTTACGCACATAATGAATATTATTTGCCATAAAACATAATCCATTCTCCCCTCCCACAAAATCCGGACTTTTCACAACTACTCTCATATCCGCATATTCATTTTCATCCAATGTATATTCTTTTTGTACCAATTCAACATCTAAACTAGACGCCAATTGTGTACTATATGGCCAT
>JALHLL010000052.1:0-6662 GCA_022844575.1 bacterium | reverse complement strand
TGAGGAAATGTTTTTTACGAATCCGACTACCAAAGCTGATTTATTCCTGATAAGATTAGAAGTAAATATTGAAGGTTTTACCTCTAAAAAATCGGGGAAAGTTAATTCTACTGTGGAAGATGAATGATATTGGTGCTTTGAATTATAGGATTGTAACTCTTCATAATACTCATCAGTATTATCAGGAATTTGTGTAAAAGTACTGATGTCAAATATCTGAAGTTTTCCCTTCACGTAAGTTGCAAATGTTCGATAGCCGTTTTCAGGAAAGACCGAGTATTGGTTCAAATCAACACTATCTATAATTATTAACGAATCACTCCGTATCTTATAGATTCTCTCGGTTCTAATTCCTGTAGTACATAGAAAATAATCCTTATCGGGTAACCAAAGTATTGACTGTGTTCCTTCCAACAAGGTAATTTCTCCTATTACCTTCTTATTGCTCATGTCAATTTTAACCAAAGAGCTGTTATAGTATCCGAAACTTATCACAAGCTCATGCTTATTAAAAGGGTTCCAGAATAGATTACCAGGATTATTTAGTTTAAATGATAGTACATGATTTCCATTATCAAAGATATGAACGATAGAATCCGAACCATAAAACGAGAATATATTTGAGGCGGCTTTGAAACCATACATATCATAATTTATAGGGTATTTAACTTTTAATATACCTTTTGCAATCCTGCCAAACTGTTTTGAAGTATCTAATCTGCAATACATCAAACTATCATCTTGTATATACGTACAGACAGTACCACTATCATTAAACTTAATACTATTGAAGCTAACAGTCGGCGCGTAAGACATTACTCTTTCCTTCGTTTCGATGTTAAACAACTCACAGTTTCTCGATGAGATAAACCTATTTTGCAGTTCAATTAGTATATGCTTACTATCTGGCGTCCATAGTACATTATTTACATACAGTGAATCACTCCCGACTTCAACAATATATTCCTTTTTTAGGAAGGATTCTCGTTTGGCATTGCCAATTTCCACCCTCTTGCTTGAATACAATCCTTTCTCTATTTTAACGGTCGATCTCTTATCAGGACTTAAAACTGCATATCTGTCCTTGCCGTACATATATCTGTACTCATTGGTAATAGTATTAAAAATAGTTTCATTATGAATAATATGAATACCATCATTCAACCAACGTGGAAAATCTTCCCAATTAGTTTCGCTGTCAACAATAGGAATTTTCTTTAATATTCTTCCGCTACTATATTCAACTATATATAATGAGTCGGGCTGAGATGACTCACGTAAAAAGCTTACAAGTAAGGAACTATCAATCGGATTAATATCTGCAAAACTGATATTTTTTTCACATAAGAACTCAACACTATCCTCAAGTTGCGTTTCAACATTGTAAAACACTATTTTTCTTGTTACATCATTAGTATTTTCCGAATAAGGCAAACGTACCAGCACTTTGTTTGTATTAGGCAACCACAAGGGAGGTATTACCAGTTTAGATTCAGTGTAATTATTGTAATAATTTTTTATTTCAAGTAACTCTTTAAAATTCTCCGATTCTAAAATTTTTAGCTTCCTTATATCTTCATCCATGACGGCGATAAATCGTTTATCTGGACTATATGAATATGTTTTAATACCTTTCTTGTACTCTACAGTACTTTTTGCACCGCTTCGCATATCATAAACGAAATTCTGATTGGCTTGCGTTTGTCTGTTAGTAAATGAAACTAAAACCTTACTTTCATCCCTACTAAAAACTACACTACGCGGGAAGATTGTGTACCAACCATAAGACCAACTCGGCTCATAAGTCCTCTGATGAACAACATTGTTTTTTCGCAAATCCCAAATTCCCCAGTTGTATGATGGATATTCACCGAGCTGTGTATTTGAACTCACATACCCCATGTAACGTCCGGAAGGACTAATGTGCGGAGTTAAATATTGAGCCGATGATTCGCCAGAGTAAATAGAATAATAAGGAAAATTATTTACTTGCTTCCGATTTAAGACATCCCACAGTACAAGTGACCTGTCTGACATGATCTTATATTTATTGTTTATAATACTATTAACTTTATGGTCATTATACTGTACTAATTCCTGATCAAACGGGTATTTAATAATTTGATTAGGAGTGAATCTAACATAAAACTCCTTTTTATTATCACGAGGAGATTGTACTTCATAACTTGTAATTGGAAATTCCTCCCAAACAAATCTGTACTTACCTTTGGCTTGGCGTGTAAGTGGGGATTGATCGTAAACAAAAAGCTTCCTTTGCACATACAATTCCACCTCTTCAAAATCTGCTATTCCATCCCATACTATATCAAAATCTTCTCCGTAATATATTGTGTCCTTTTCTGTCGGATATACTATTCTTAATTCATTCTTCTTCGGCAATTTGCCCGGATAACCGGCACTTGCATCGAAGGTGAAAGCACATTCATCACTTTCGGCATTAAAGCGTGTCCATGAATAATTGCTATCCTCACTTTTGTAGTACAGGGTAAATACCGTCGCCTTTCCTTTTTCCATATACACCGTTCGTGGCTCTATTCGGTATTGAGGATTACGGCTTTTTATGTTTTTAATAAGTAAATCACGACGGGTTGATATAATACTCACTTCTTTTTTTGCTTCTTGTCCCGGTTCTATTCCGCCAAAGCGTATCGCTTCATTGGAAAACTGTAGTTCATTAATTGAACGTAAACTCGGATAAAAGGTAAAACTCGTGCGTATGTTTTCCTCTGCTTCATAGAGTTCTATTGTTTTTTTCCCATCTTCACAGTATATTTCTCCATCCCATTCTATCGTACCTGCCTTGCCGCCTCGTGCCTCATAGAGTATTCTGGTATATAATAAGTTTGTATTATTCCCTGTTCGGTTAAAGTTTTTGCCTCCCGTTTCTTCGCTTGCTTGCCGTATGTAGTCAGGAGTTATTCTCTCCACATTAATTGTATAGGTCGGTATCGTTGAGTCTGTCTCAATCCAATAGTTCGTATATCGTGGTGTAAAGCTGTGTGATAAAAAGATAATTATCGCTTTGTTTTTGGCTTTTGTTACTAAGTGACGAGCCCTCATCAGGGTATCATTCGGAGTACTTTCTTTTCTCTGATCCGTTGGTTGGGTTTCTATTGTTTTTACTTTTTCCGATAAGAGTATAGTATTGTTTGTGTAGTCAGCAACTACTGTGTTTTTTACATCATGAACAACAATTCCCATTTCATCATCGGGGTGTAGATATTCAAGCCATTGTTGTGCTGCTTGTTGTAGTGAAGTACCATCTATTCCATCATAGCGGCAACTCATATCCAATATTATTAATACTGAAAGCGGCTTATGCTTTATTTGTGGCGGGACGTGTTTTCTTATTTTTTTGAAAATGCCGTTTTCATATAATTCAAATCGTCCATCAGTAGAAATATTACTTTGCTTATCAAAAAGAAGATACTCAGCTTCCATGCGCGGGTATGTACTTGTATCAAGTTTTACTATTTCAGAATACTGTGAGTATGTAGGATACTGTAACACTAAGTAGAAAATACAGAACAGAAATATGGTACGTCTTTTCTTTTTCATCATCCATCCGTACAGTTAATACACAATAAAAGGATAACTCTGTTTGCTTTCTTTACTTTTAACTATTACAGTATAATATCCCTTTGGCATTGACGAAATATTATACTTCTGAATAGTTAAAGGTATATTTCCTTTATAAAATTCTTGTACTTTACTCCCAAGTACATCGTAAATAACTATTTCCACATTTTCGCTGTACAGATTTTGCAAGTTTATATATAGAATATCTCTCGTCGGATTTGGATACACAATACTCTCATTATTATAATCCGACAAATCCTGTTCTTGAACCGATGATACAACTGTATTAGAATCCTTGATTGGTATCGAATAATGAATATTGTTTACCATAAAATACAACTCTTCAGGTACTCTGAAATACTGTGGGTTACTGTAATTATTAACTCTAAAATCAGAAACTTCATTCCTTTCCAATCGTAAGAATTCATCTCTCCAGTAGGTATCATACGGCAGAGGGGGGGTAGATTCTAAATTCCATCTTGTGTATTTGTCTACGAAATAAGCGTTTGCTAGTGTTATCGGTTGAGATGAAGCGTTTTTTATGAATTTAGACAGAAAAAGATTTTTCTTCTTACGCAAGTTCACAAGTGTCATTACGCTATCCATTTCAATTATAGATTTGCATTGTATTGAATGAGTAGAGACGCTGTTCGCCGCAAGAAACTGCGGAAACCTTGGCAGATATTCACGATACTCATCACTTAAATTCGGAATTTCCCTGAAAGTGCGCACATCAATCAACCTAAAGTGGGCACCCCCTTTTACACCAAAAATATGACTTTGTGGCTCTGCGACTACTTCCTCAAAGCCATCATTCATTATTGAATCAATTAATTCCAGACTTGGATATGATACTTTGTACAAACCTATTACATCCAAATTATTGTTCACCACAGTCAGCACCATATACCGTGAACTATCTACAAGATTGACATACTTTATATTATGTGAAAAATCTCTTGAAACAATATTTTTAGTTGTTGTATTTACAATAATAACACTATCAAACACCCTATCATGGCTTGAGTATATGTCTGTTTTGCGTACACTATTCCAACTAAATTTTGTGTGAGGTATTGTATTATCAAATACAAATAATTCACTCGTATCTCTAAAGACTCTTATCTTACTGTTTGCATCTCGAACAAAAAATGTACTATCGTCTTTCCACTCGATAGGATATTCTGTTAAGTGTTCAACAGAGAATCCTTTCAAAGGTACTTTAAAGCTCTTTACCTTCGCAACACTATTCAACACAGCATATTTCAATTCTCCTTTGCTTAGAAATACGGCCGATTTTAAATTATTACTGTATCGTATATAGGAAATATCTTTCTGAGAGTCAATTATTGACATAATCTTTTTTGTGTCAATATTATATATGCGATAAGAATAGGATGTATCAATACCATATCGTACAGTTCTTATAAGTATATGTTTACTATCAGGAAGCCATTCTGCAGTTATCAATCGAGTGGTATTATCTCCAATGTCAATTACCTCATCAGCAATTGATGAACAAAATTTATCTCTATTAACCAGCAAAGCATATTGCTTCTGCTCATTCAACCAGTCAATTCTTATAGTTTTTTGTTTATCCGGACTGACTTTTCCTTTATCCATTGCAAACAAAGTATTTCGTTCACCGGTAATAGTATTGAGTATTTCTTTATTACCAAAGATATTGACACCATCCTTTAACCATCTGGTACTGATCGAATTAAGACCTTTCATTCTACGCAATACTTTGCCACTTGGGTATTCTAACACATATAATGAATCGTATAAACTTTGAACACTAAGGCTCACTAACAAGCGACCATCTATAGGGTTAACATCCACATAATTAATTCCAAGTTTTGTTCTTACGAATACGGTATCTTTTTTTTTCGTGAAGATATCATAAAAAACAATATATTTATTCTTTGTGATTATTGGAAAGTCCCAACCTTCGAAATCAACAATTATTTTTTTACTATCATTAGTCCAAACAGGAAGTATCTCCCGACCGTATTCATAAGATAACTTCCTAGGAACACTATCATTTATTAATTCAAAAGTTATAGCACTAATTATTTCACCTTTTCTTCCATTGGCAATCATATTTCCATCGGGACTGTATGCGCACCTATCGAGTAGTGTCTTTGTCTTCGCATGGGCTATGTTTCCTGAACGCAAATCAACTATATGATTGAGTCCACCACTTATAAGAACCTTCGTTTCATCTTTATTAAAAATAATGGACACCGGAGAACCTGAAGGAGTACTAGTCAGATTGTGGTTTTTTTCAAATGTTTTTTGGTAGATCATCCTCCTTAGTTTTGTATCCCACACACATCCGATATACGACCTGTATTCAGGGAACTGGCTCTGATCCTGGACAAATCCTACATAACGACCTGAAGGGCTCACATGGGGTTGTACTATATCATATCGGTTGAAACTTCCATCTTTTGCTACGAGTCTATTCACTATCCGAAAATCGGAAATACACTTCCTATCCATTATATTCCACAACTGTAATCTTCTGTAAGGATTAAAGAATGCGTAGATATCTCTATTGCCAAGATGTGAATCAACATAAGATACTTCCCCGTCATCAGTATCAAATGGACGGGAAATCGTATCGGTCAAAGAAAAACGCGCACCAAATTTTCTTTTAAAAACTGAAGGGTGCCTAAAGTAAAAATCTCCTAGGTAATCGCGCCAAACAAATCTGAACCTATTATTTGTGGCTGTTTTGGTGATTAATGGAACATACTCATACCTCGGTAATTCCTCCTCATACAACTCCACCTCTTCAAAATCTGCTATTCCATCCCATACTATATCAAAATCTTCTCCGTAATATATTGTGTCCTTTTCTGTCGGATATACTATTCTTAACTCATTCTTCTTCGGCAATTTGCCCGGGTATCCTGCGCTTGCATCAAATGTAAATGCACATTCGTCACTCTCTGCACTAAAGCGTGTCCATGAATAATTGCTATCCTCACTTTTGTAGTACAGGGTAAATACCGTCGCCTTTCCTTTTTCCATATACACCGTTCGTGGCTCTATTC
>JALHLL010000051.1 GCA_022844575.1 bacterium | reverse complement strand
CGCTTGGTAGAAGAATCAGTAGAGCTATACAATAATCAACGACCACATTGGGCATTGAAATTAAAAACGCCCAATCAGGTTCATTTACAAAAAATCCCGGCTCAAAGGGCAACCGGGAGGCTTTAATTTTCTGTCAACTTATTACAGGACAATTCAGTTTTATTGCTTACCTAACTCTATCTCACGAAGTCGAATAAAATTTAAACTATCTTCTAATGTATTGCTTACAGTATAAACAAAGGTACGTTTCACCGGTATAGAAACGGGCGGTTCATGTCCCGGCATGTCAGCATCAGTTGCACATTCTCCAAGAACATTCAGAATCAGGTCATTATCTTTAACAAAATCGAGCAGGAAAATACCTGTCGCTTCGCCTGCCCACCCCGTCAGTTCCAATTTTAAATGGTCATTATCGAGACGCGAGGATTTTAGGGAATGATATGAATAATCACTATCGTTTCCTTTTTCCAAAAAAGTGCTTGGGAAACGTTTTTTTACAGCAACATCCGACGTATTAGTACAAGCAGAGAATGTAATGCAACAAATACTTAAACACAATATACTGTAGAGATACAGTGCTTTTTTCATGGTGTTTACCCTTGCGATTATGGTAAAAATTATGGGGTATAGTATAGTTCTATACGAAAGTATGAATTACTCGTGTATCAAACGTATAAACTCACTAACGAAGTAAACTTACTTCGAGGAAGTTATGCCATACACAAACGTTTGCACCCTATGCGGTGCATTAACGTATGTATGCTTGAGTACTCTACCTTGTATCCAATGACAGCCCTAAGTTTATTTTGTTTCAAAATCAGTTGCATTTAGACTTTTTAGTTTGTCTTCATTCGATCAAGTTGTTTATCATGTATTCTTGAAAGAAAAACAATCATACTTGCTGATCCGATAAATGCAAGCAACATATCCGACTGTGTATCCCAAGCATAGCCCTGGGTGCCTAAGAATGAATCCGCCGACTCGCCTGTAGCAATCGCTACAAACCATTCGAGAAACTCATACATTACGCTTATGGTAATACATACACATACGATGAGAAATGATAACCATTTTTCGTTTTTAACTACCTGCTTCCGTATAAATATCTCTCGAGTAATGATTGCAGGAACAAATCCTTGAGCAAAATGTCCGACCTTATCGTAGTTGTTTCTGCTTTGGTGTAAAATATCTCTTATCCAATCGAATAATGGGACTTCGGCATAGGTATAATGACCGCCGATAAAAAGTATATAACAATGCACCAGCACCAAAAAGTACGATATGTACGTAAATCTGAATTTTCGGAAGGTGCCGAATAAAACAATACTGCCAAGAATTGCAGGAAATACTTCAAGTATCCACGTAAAGTGATCGTGAGGTTTAATACCTGACCAAACTAATCCGATAAAAAAAAGAATAATCAAAATGTAATATTTATTCATATGTAACCTTTCCTTATACGTTTTTTACTGTGATTTGAAACGGGTTTGTCGGATTTTAGAATACGAATATAATCCGGCTTACCTGACAAATGGCAATACATTGAACAATAAACATCGATTTTTGAAGGGCAGTAATTACATGCCCGTTGCGGGTATGTATTTTCATGGTAATCTCCAGGGCGGGTTTAATCTGTTTTCTCCGGCATAGTATAAAATCAAATGGTTGCCGTCTAAGTCTTTCAAATGAGCTTCTCGCCATAGCCAATGTTTGTCATTGGGCATTTCATCAAATTCAATTCCTTTGCTCATTAGCTTATGTACATGCTCATCAAGATTATTACACTCAAAATAGATATGTATTCCGTTTCCTTTCGGAAGTTGTTCCACTTGTTGTATCGAAAAAGTGGAATTTCCGTCGGGACATTCGAATCTGGCATAATACGGAAGTGATGCAACGATAGGTTTAAGTCCTAAAGTCTGATAAAACGGAACGGACTTTTCAAGATTTAATGAGGGTACTGTTATTTGATTTACATTCATTTTCCTTCTTTTGTTTTACGGTTAATAATAACTCCCCGAATAATCTCGAACGGGTCTCCGGATTATGGTGAGTCGGATTTTTCAATAAGAACCCCAAACACTCACCTGTAATTCGTTTAACCCAAACATAGCACCATAATTTTTTCCATGTTTTCAGGCATACTACCATTTAAGTTTTTTCAGGACTTTTTCTCGATTTTCAAATCGAGTGTTTTAACACGTGGCGGATTTGTCCATTCATAAATGTACAATTCGTTTTCTTTTCTTTCAAGTATCCATTTTTTTTCTGCTCGGAAAACTATATTTGCGCCACCGAGTTCCCAATTGCACCAACATTTTAAACTGTCACTCAGCAACAGTGTAGATAAATTATCATACCCCCGTGTTTCTAATGCACGGTTAAGCAATTTTACATGCTCCTTAAAATACCCGTCTCTCTCGTCGGAATTGTATAGAATAAATTTTGTCAGCTTTCCGGAAGTCTCTCTAAAAAACAATGAGTCTTCTTTGATTGATATTTGTCCGATAATAGCAATGCTATCTTTAAGCAAAGTTTGCGAATAATGCATTTCATAAACTTCCAAATTGGTATTGGAAATTACTCTGTAATTGTTGTAGCCATGTTCATAATTTGCTCTACCCTCATACAAGGCAACAAATTGATTGGAAGTATCTATACTGATTAAAAAGAATTCTTGAGACTTTTCGCATTCGCAAGGCAGGTCGGTTTTTAGGCAATTCAGATAATCTACATTCATCCAATTCGAACACGTATTTCGTGTCGGCTTTTTACTATTGTTCGTCTTGTCGATACAACCTAAAAGGGTTACAAATGTATATATCAATATGGTCGTTATTCTTATCATCGTGATGTATTTACAGTACACTACAACGTATCTACAAAGGTAGTTTGTATTCCGAATGCATTCATTCACGAAAGTAAGTATATATGAAGATACTGCAATAAGTTTTATTTCTTGTTACTTATATCGGCGGTTTCTCCGAAACTTTATTACTATTCTTACTTCGGATTTATTGGTAGTGCCTTTTTGTCACTTCGTAAGGATTCGGACGCCGCTTTACACTATGAATAATCAACGCACTTGCTACTAGTTTTTTGGTGCGATGTAGCACTGGGTTTTTTACGATGACAAAGCCAATGCTCCATTAAATTTCATTTCTTATTACCACCATTATATAATAACTCTCTAAATTGTTCACCATTAATGTATAATTTGCCATATTTTGCATCATACATTTCTGTTATACTTTTATCAGCTTTTATGTCTTCCAATTTTTTGCCCTGGCTTTTTAACAAATCAATTTTACTTTTTACGTGGGTTATCATATTCAGATATTGTTGCAACTCTTGTTTGTTTGATAATTTGCCATGACCCGGTAGAATAATTGTATTATCATCGATAATAGTTAGTACAAACTTATAAACTTTTATCATACCTTCTATATTGTTACCAAATGTATATGCGTCTCCAAAGTAGTTGTCGCCTAATGCAATGACATTACTCCTCTTAAAAAAAATAATAACGTCTCCACGCGTATGAGCATCAGCAACATGCATCAATTCAACATCCTCATTAAAAACAGACAGTTCCATTTTATCATTAAAAGTAATTTGAGGAAGTTCATGTTCTTCGTATTCTCTAAACGGCTTACCAATAATTGAATCTACTTGTTTTCCGTTTTCATCAACATAGTATATCTGATGCATTTCCTTTTTAGCATTTATATGTGCAATACAAATTGTACCCTCTTTCATAAATTTGGGGTTTCCACCCGTATGATCTCCATGACTATGGGTATTTAAAATGTATTTTACAGGCTTGTTTCCAAATCTCAACAATAAACTATCGCGTGCACTATCCATGAAACTTTTTTTACTCGCATCAACCAAAATCAGTTCTTTCTCTCCAACCAAAATACCAATATTTGTAAAACCTATTGTTACCATATACAAACTATCACGAATCGGAAAGTAGTTTGTCGCTATAGTTTTATCCTTTTGTGCAATGCAGAAATTGGATAAAGTAAGAAATAGTATACAAACTAATTGCTTTCTTCTGAGCGGTATAAACTTTGTAATATTACTCATTGCTAATGATTAATTTAAATGTATTTTTTTTATTATCTGTTATTACGACAAGGTAGCAACCTTCAGGCAGGTTGTCTCGAAAAAGCGTAATTACTTTATCATTCCAATCAGCTCTATAATCCTTCTTTTTACCCAATACATCATAAAGCTCAATTTTAAATGGAGGTAATAAGTTGCCTGCAGAAATAGTTGTAAAACTTTTTAACGGATTTGGATATATACTAATTTTATTCGTGTTTGGATTATCAAGTGTTTCCGAACTAGACGTTAAAGACTTTATATTAAAATTATCGAGGTAAAGCAAGCTACCATCTAAAATAGTTTTTAATGTAATGTAAAGGCAATCATAGGTGGGGGTAAACGTATATGAAGTATCCTCCCACGCATTACTAAAACTTATGCAATGGCCCAACCCAATATAATTGCCAAACTTACTACTGTCATTAGAATATCCAATATGATAAACAGGAGATGTAAATGCTTGTTGTCTGCGATGTGAATAAGTTAATTGATAACTCTGACCGGCAATCAAGGGGCTTGATAATTTTAAAGCAATTGAATCTCCGCCGCCTTGATTTATAATGTCGTAACCCCAAAATAATAGATATTTACTTCCATGTACAGCATTTGGTGGATTTGTGGCTCCTGTTAGTGGACAATTGTTTGACCTTAATTCTACACCTGTTGTACTACCAAATGAATACAAACCGGGCACTATTTGATGGACTGTATTATGAGGTATTTTAGGACCACAAGAATCACCGGAGATTTCAAAACTTCCATTTGCGAAATTTTGTGAAAAAGAATAATTTGATAACATTAAGAATGTTAAAATTAAGTTAAAAAGTCGAAGTGTTATTTTTATTATCTTCATAGATATAAATATTGGTTTGTTTTCGGATTAATTAAGTAAGTGAAATTTATACAGTAATTTTTGATTCTTATGTTAATGGAACTCCCTAATTCTGGTAAATTGATGGTTTAGTCTATAGAATTCATCCTCTACAACTTCAAACACTTTAATACATTTTTCTCTCGTGCTCATGTCAACCGGAACGAACTCCAAATCTTTTCATCACATACTCTTAACAACAACTCGTCAAAGTGTTCTTTTTTAGAGGAATTAGTTCAACATTTCCGCTTCAACATCCAAAATGCCTTCGCTACGAACAAGTTCGATGATTTTAGCGTAGTTCTCCGGATCGAATTGAATCATTGCCATTTTTCCTATATCATGCAATAATCCTCCAATAAACTCCAAGTCCTTACAATTACGTTTGATTTTGGTAACTGAGTTCTTCGCAACCATTCCGGTACACGATGAATGATACCGGAAATTCTTCATGTGTTCCGCACTATTTGAGCGCGACAACATAATACAATACATACATTTTGAGAATATGGATACACTCAACACGATATTAGCGACTCGATTGAGACCGAGAGCCAGTACTGCTTGCTGTAAAGATGTTACATTTGAACGTACGGCATACAATGGCGAATTTGCCATTCGAAGTATCTTGAGTGTGAGAGCCGGATCGGTTTCTAACCCGTCAAGTCTAATACAATTCAAATCATCTTGTAATGTATTACTTACTGTATAAACAAAGGTACGTTTTTCCCATAAAGGGGGCGTGAAATAGGTTCTGCATTCACCCATAATATCCATAACCAAAACATCGTCTTATAAGCTCATAATTCACTAACGAAGTAAACTTACTTCGAGGAAATTACTCCATACACAAGCGTTTGCAACCTATGCGGTGCATTAACGTATGTATGCTTGAGTACTCTACCTTGATATATAAGGATAGCACAAAGTTTATTTTGTTTCAAAATCATTCGATAAAGCAGCGAATATTTATAGATACACAAAAAAGGGAAGGGAAAAGAGAGGTGGAAAAAAGAAGGGGGGCGAATACTCCTCGGCATCTGTCATTCTGAGTGTAATCAAGAATCTGTACACGAAACAGATTTTTCACTTTGTTCATAATGACAGTGTTACGTGTTATGACACCCCGTCACGTACCGTGCCACCCCTCTGGGAGAGAGAGGGGAATTTAACGCTGCCTTTCCACAATTCCCCTCCCTTGGAGGGGTGCTGAAAGCGGGGTGGTTTATACGTGTTATGACACCCCGTCACGTACCGTGACACCCCTCTGAAAGAGGGGAATTTAATGCAATTATTATTTCTTTTTCTTACAATTCCCCTCCTTTGGTACGGACATGTAGTTTTTACGAATACGAGTAAAAAGGTTTGTAACTTATTGCTATCATTTAAATTACACACTTTGGTTGCATTGCAGAAAACAGCTTTATTCTTTATTGGTTGTATAATGGTTGCACTATTATAAGTCCAAATACTCCCGTTAAATTACTCATTAACGGTATAAAAAGTTGTTGCAAAAAGACTTTACATACTTTCGCAAATCATCACAAACTCCATTTCCTTGTTTGACGTAATATAAAAACGAACAGCCGTTTTTGACCAATACTGTTTTCCTTATACCAATACTCTTGGTTTCCATATTGAGCGCAAAAATGTATTCCTTTGTGAAGGTCGTAACGTTATTACTGATATGTTTTCATAGGTATTCTGCTTTGTAGGTCTTCGTTAATGGGTCTCGTGTGCATCCTACACGCAAAATTTTTCAAAGAAGTTTTTCCAAAAACCGAATCTGAATTATTTGTTCAAACATATTACATGATAAATATCTGGCGGTTAGAGGAATTATACAAGCGTACAAGTTTTAGAACATCTTGCTCTAGTTCTAATTCACGTATCTTATTATTCGGGTACTTACTTTACTCATTCTATCTCATTGAATTCTCAAATCTAAACGTCAGTGTTTACGTAGCCAAACTAATATCGTACTTCTACCCTGTATTCGATACTTTTCTTTTGCCTCACGTTGATTTAATTCTCTTTTTCTACTGTATCACAATTACAAACAGCTTGAACGATTAAGTATAGTCACATTGAATACCCTTCACCATTTCATTTTCCTTGTTGACATAAGTGCTTCTCCGCTTTTGCGCCAATTTATTCTAATATGGGGCGCATTCAATAAACAAAAAAACCACTTTACTTGGTCTGTAAAGCGGCTTCCGACAGTATTTCAATGACTCTACCTTATCGGCAAAATGCTGTTGAATCTTATCGAACAATGAGAAGTTACCAACGTGTTTGGATGCCTATCGTCATTAAAAATTCTCCATAATTACCGGATGAAGAAATAAATTCATTGAATGTTGTTTTCTCAATTCTTGCATCGAAGGTAATGGCATTGGTCACTTGCAGACTAGAATTTGCAAAAAAACCAACACGTTCATTTTGCTGATGCTCACTTGCATAGTTTGCGCCACCACCGACAGATATAGTTTCACCTATGGGAGCAGAACTATTAAGTTCTATATTGTGTATTGTTCGACTTCCTATTAAAGGCGATTGCATTTGGATTATTCCAAAATTCACACCTACTGTTAATGGTAAACTGAAACTCAACATCTCACCTATCATATAACTATTAGTATTAAAATTACCGGCTCCATTGATAGTCTTAGTTTCTTGACCATTCGCAGAAAGCGTTGTTGAAAAACTTGTCTCACCAATTTTAAATGTATATCCTGTGATTCCCGAATATATCAGCAAATTATTATTAATTCTGCCGAGAGTATCAGAAGCGTTATTTTTCTGTTGTGTAGGTGAGAATGATAGCTGAACGAATGGTAATTTAGGAAAGTTAAGTCCTACATTTACTCCTATTGAGGTCATCGTTGTACGTGCCGATTTCCACGTGATAAGATTATCAAATGCGGTTCGTACAAATGAACCAAGAGTCATATATCGGTTGAATAATCGCTGATCGAGTTTTGCCTCATAGATAAATTGATCGTTTCGCAATAGCGGAACACCCAAAGAGGCATATCCCGGACCAATCATTTTGACCCCCGCCGAAATATTCGTTGCCGATTCATCATTTGAATATGTTAGTTTTCCTGCATACATAAAATCAACAGATGAACTTAGTCGAGGCGATACTATGCTTGTCAGAAATGAAGGTATGGCATCACTTGTAAAATCAGCATCACGTGTATCGCGGGTAAGTAATGATACTGCAACTTCGGTTTCAAGAGAAAGCTGATTATTAAACACACCAATTTTTGCATCAATGCCAAAAACAGTATTTTCTCGTGGCGTTAGTATTGCATTGCTACTGTCAATACGAATTGATCCTTCATTATCGGAAACATACATCCCCGTAAGGATAAAATGACTTGCATCTTTTGTACCGACACCTATTCTTCCTGCATATAAATCCCGCTGAAATGCTGCATTATCTAATGCTCGTTGATTATTTGACGCTGTGAAGGCTGTGTAAAAAATTCCGGGATTAAGCTCCATATTCAACCCCGTAACAGGTGCCCCACTTAAAATATAATCGGAATATGAGGGATAATTTGTGCCGATTCCTAATGTGCGAATACTCATAAAGAACTTTTCCATGCCTGAAACAGAAGCATGCTCTTCGAGATTATCTATTAGGTTACTGGGATTGCGAATTTCACTTAACTCATCTTCACTCATAGAGGCAGCCGATTCTATTTTCTTTTCCACTGCTTGTTGCAAACGATTTGCAAGACCTTCGCGCATAGCATTAAAGTCAAAATTCACTCCAAATTGATTAATGCTCTGTCGGCTTGTATCCTGCTGTGTCGTATAGAGAATATTAGTTGAAAATGGAAGTCCATAGAACTTAAGACCAGGGTTTAAGGATGCTGTGAGATAGTTTTTGGGTACTTCGGAGAATGTGCCGACACGGCTTGCATTTTGATATTCGATTCGGGAATCACCTATCAGTTGAAGTACAGGTTCTCCGGTCGAGCCGCTATCAGATGCACTACCACTCATGAGAGAGTGCAGACTACTTGCTATTGAAGAAATGATGTTGCCGTTTCCAATGATTGGAGAAAAATCACGGGAATACATTGGAAAAATAGCTGCACTTGGCATACAACTCGAGCTGGATGTTGGAATAGTTGTAATAGCAGAACTTGATGAAACATAAATAGATTCATCATTAGGCGAGGATTCGCCACTACGACGCTCCGAGATGTCTGGTGCTACATCGTCCGGCGGGAAACAAGGACAGGTCAATGGATGATATTCCCCGTATTTTGGATGCACCCCGCTCGTAATACTAAAACTAAACACTTCGCTTTCTTGAATGATTTTATTATCAAGCAGTACATCTACCTTCCATGAATACCAGCGATTTGGAAGTAAACGGCGTGCAGCAACAGGGAGAACCACCATATTTGTTTGTAGATTTTCCAAGATGATCAGTTTAGGATTAGCCCGCATGGCATCGTAGGCAGATTGCTTAGAATTGATTTCAGCAATTTGAAGTCTGTAGCTAACCCTTACACCTTGAGGCAATGGCGCCGGAGGAAGCCAGCTAAAAGGGATAAGTCCCCCGACTAAAGGAACCTTTGTAGCATTTCGTACTAATTCTAATTGACCACCTCGTGAGTGTTCAGCACTCGATTTTTCTAATACACCTACAATCTCAGCATCGGTTTTAGTCCTTCGAATTTGATTAAGGCGAGCAGCAAATCTCTCATCGTTTGTTTGTTGTTTTTGTGGCGCATTGCCAGATTTGGGATTCATATCAAAAATTGTAGCTTGTGCAGGTTGCATGAGCTGTAATTGGGTAAGATTGAGTACCTGCGATTGCACACACATTTCGCCTAATAAGGCATTGGTTTCGGCATTAAATACCGAGACGCAAATATCATAGTCACCCGTAGGAACTCCGCCTATCTTCTTTACGACATCGGAATACTTAGAGTTCCGTTCATTTACCTTCAAAGGCGCAAGTTCCCGTGCATTGATAATCTTTGTTCCTCTTGGCAAATCGAAGGTAGAAGTGGTTACTTCTACAATCTGCCCGTCGGTTCTGGCTGTAGCCAACCCTTTTAAATATACTTTCGTTGTTGATAGTGTCGTGTTTATGAGTGTCACCTTCCACATATTTTCAATTTTGAATTGAAAAGCGGGCGGCTGTTGGAGAATGACTGTTACTTGCGCTTTGAGTTTAACTGCGCTTAGAAGCAAAACGAAGATTGCGAGGATTTTTATTGTTGTTTTCATGGTTGTTTTGGGTTTCAATAAGAATTAAGAAATGATTGTGGATGTGCTTTTATTTCCCTGTTCATTCACAAAAAATTCAGGCTACGAAAAGCATTTACAATCTTGCTTCTTAAGCGTATAGCAAAGAAAGAGAATTGCGATTTTATTTTTTATTTCTATCAACGTCTCTGATCCTTTTCCCTGCATCGGTAGCAACTTCTTTTAAGGTAGGAAGAGGTTGATTTTTCTGGGTAGGACTACTTTCTCTATTCGTTCGCAAAGGTACGGTTGTGCAGTTATGCACTTCGCATATACCGCAGTTAGTATCCCTGTACGTAATGCGTATGCAAATTTTTGCTGAGTCTGCACAACAGGGTATTCCGCTTCCCTGCGGAAGGATATACATTACACTAATTCTGTCGGGTGCATTGAGCATGGCACCATTATCATTTTTCCAGATTATTTCGTTGTTATTTGTTTGCAAAGAAACTGGTGCCGGATATGGCTGTGTTGTAAGTATGTTCGTTCCAGTACCTATGTTCCCGCTACTGAACACAGAACCCAGTAATGCAGGAGAAATATTACAGGAAATACAATTTTCATAACTGCTTATGAGCGCAAAATCCTCTACCGTTACTTTAATCTCTGTAATGGGAATACTATTTCCCGGTGCATGAATATTGAAATCTTCAACACTGACAGTACCATCAGAGAAAGGGAAACTTTGCGGGACAGGAACATCCGTCCAAACTGGCAAGGTGTTTTGGCAACAAGGATCTGGTTTTACTATTGGACATGAGACAGAAACGTCATCTATATAATAATATGATATTAATCCGAGTTGCCAACCCATAGAAGCACTTACAGATGTTGAGAAATTGGAATTAAAGTTGCCAATAGTTATCCATGAATAATTGGATCCTGCTGGTGCAGTGAATGTTGCAGTTAGTTTTGTCCATTGTGTTTTATCTACTAAATGCTGCCCTGTACTCATAACTACAACAGAACCATTGGTAGTTGGAATAAGACCTGGAAATATTCCACCTTCAATTGGCTGCAATGGCTGATTTGGCGAAAAAAATACGTGTAAATCTTTTACTCCATATTCACTACGAGGAGCTAATTTAACCCACATACTTACTTGATAAGTTTCCCCTGGCTCAAGCGGTTGTGACAATTGATTACAAATGTATTCCCTTGAATTAAAAGTACCTGAACCACCACTACTAAAAACAGAAATTCCAGAATATCCACATCCACCATGTGCTAAACATGTATTGCAATCTGAGTTCACCAGAGTGGTCCAGTTACGTCTTGGGTTAGCTGATTTATAAACTGTTGAAGAAGAGTTTGGTGCTGTAATTGGATATGGCGCACAGGCGTTGAAGTAATCGGATGAACCTACTTCAGTGCTTCCATCATTAGTAGTTCCAGAGCTTAATGGTAATTTCCAGAAACAAGTTCTATATAAATTATCACCACCAATTTCCAAATTGAGACACTGAATAGGAAAATACTCCATACCTCCATCTCGAACAAGTTCACACTCTGGCTGAATGTAATCCGAGCAGTCATGTGGCGGGCAATTTTGGCAAAACACTTGCGTATGTACCAACAGAATTATTACTACTAACAATAATTTGATTTTCATTTTGGTTTCCTTATAATTAAAGTAAAGATTATTAACGTACTGGATTAATTTCTGCGCAACTTGATTTTCTGTGAAGAACAGCTTTAACCAGTTTCTCGCAGGCATGACATTGTACATCCCAAACTGTATATCTTATCCATACTTCCACTTCATCTCCACAACAGGAAACAGGCGGAAGTCCAATAGTATTTTGAATCTGAATTCCCCCTGAAATATCTACCCCATTTTTATTTAAGCTCTTGAATGTAAGAGAGCGGGTAATATTATTACTACTGTTTTGAGAAATTTCACCGTGTCCAATATTATTCCACAGAGTATTGTTCGTAGCAATAAAATTGTCACCTACAAAACAGTTTTGATTTTTTTTTTGTTTCGAGCAGGGTGTACATTCAGGATTTTGTGGATTAATTGTGACACTCACTAAATCTGCTTCAATTCGCGTAATTCGATTTGGCGAAGGTGATGAAATGGTATTTTGTACAACAATACTCCCTTCACGCATCCGCTCATCTTTATTAGTATTTAGTACCTCAGCTGTAAGATTATTCGCAGTAACATTGTTTGTTTCGCATGGTTTGCAAATAATTCGTTGTGTATTAACTAAATTAGAAAGAACATGTCCATGACTACTCGTACTTATTCCAAATCCACTCGCCTCGCTCTTCAATTCACCACTGCTTATTTGCCAAACATACTTTCTCCCCTCAACTAATTTCCGTGCGGAAACAGGATATTGCAGCGATGTAGAGCGAATATCTTTTTGCTCAAATACGGCAGAGTTTTTTATGATAGCATCGTTAGCGGATTGATTGCCCAATACCTCTACAATTCGAATCGTATAAATTGTCCCTTGTTGGGAAGGTGCCGATGGTATCCATGTAAAGAGTGGGGTCTGTCCTTGAGCTATGCTTGCGCCATCGGCAGGTGAAATCAAGGTTGGCGGTGACATTAAGGCAATGTTTTGCCTGAAACAATCCTGACCAAGTGGTGCGCCGGATTCGCTTTCCGCATAAACACAAATTGTGTAATTTCCGCTTGGTGCATTCCCGGAACGCACCATCGCTTCCTGAAATTTCTTATTCTGCCAACTGTAACTGCCACCGCCCGGTATGTTACTTCCGCTTATTGTGCGACTTTCGTTGGCTTTGAGCGTAAATAACCCCGTTTTTCCGTCCACAAGTCGCCCTTCCTGAGCTTCGTCTGCCGTACCGCGTAGGGTGAGCTGCACGTCTTTTGCCGAGGTATTGCGAAGCGTCAGGTTCCACATATCTTTTACACCAAGTTGATTCATTGGAGGTTGTTTAAGTTTTATCTGCACCTGCCCGATGCAGAGGGCTGTGCTAAAGATAAATGCGAGAGCAATACAGAACTGTCTCATAACGAAGCTGCTTTCCGAAAAATCTGAAAAAAAACAATAATCTTCAACGGCTAACCTACAACAACTTTTTTGGTGTAGGGGGTACTGGGCTATACTGAATTTTTATTTTTATTTATTTAAGTTTGAATCAGAATATGATGTGTGTAACGATTCTATAAACATTTCCTCTTATTGTAAATGACTATTCAAGAGATTGAGGAACTGCTCATGCTTGCCAAAAAGGCAATGAACGAATGTACCTTTGCAGAAGCTGAAAGTCTTAGCCGGCAATGTATTGAGAAGTTAATATTACATAATGGACACCCCCAACCTGTTGTTGTAGCATATAGAATTCTCGCAGACTCGTATCTGAAGCGTGGTATGTTACAGCAAGCTTTGGAACATGCTGAAAAAGCATTGAGTATATCTGATAATTGTGAAAACGTTGAAGAAAGAGCTCAAATCCTTAATCTCTTGGGATTGGTTTGTTTAGAATTTATGGATCTCGAACGTGCTCTGCTCTATTTCACAGATGCTATGAATATGTTTATTACATCCAATAATCATTATATTAAGACTATTTGTAAGCACAATATTGCCATAGTATATTTCAAACAATCTAATTATTCACAAGCTCTCAAGTATTATCATGAAGTTCTTATCGAAAATTGTATAAATAATGACCAAAAACTAATTGGTCAAATAAAAAATAATATTGCAATTGTTTATCATGTACAAGCTGAATATCACCATGCAATACATTGGTACTTAGAGGCAGTTTCTATTTATAGGAATTATAATATTAAGTCAGAATTAGGTAATTCATTAGCAAATCTTGGTTGTGCTTATAGAGATATTTCAAACAATGAAAAAGCTCTTTTTAACTATCGAGAAGCAATGGAGGTTTTTGAAGATTTAGATATGAGAAACGCTTTAGCTCAATGCCTTGGTAATATTGGTGTCACATACCGTAATCTTACTGATTATCCGCGAGCGATTGAGTATCTCAAAAAATCCGTAATTATGCTTGAAGAACTTGGTGCAGTTGGGGAAGCTGCTCTATTTGCCGGTAATATAGGTATAACATATAGTCAAATGGGTGACCATGTACAATCCCTTGAATACTTAATAAATGCCTATGATACACATAAAAAATTACATCAAGAAGTAGAATCGGCTTTATTTGCTTCTAATATTGGTTTTGAATATTATCACATAAACGAGTATGAACAGGCACTTCGATATACTTATGAGTCATTACCGATTTTACAAAATAGCGGCAGAAAAGAGGAAGCTACAGGTTCATACAGAACAATTGGCTATGTTTATGCAAGTGCTCAGTATAGTGTAAATGATTACAAAAAAGCTGAAAAAATTCTTTTAGAGGTCGTTGAGACGTACACTAATCTTGGAGCAAAACTATATCTCTGTCAGACACATGAGTTTCTCGCAACTTTTTACAAACAACAAAGCCGTTGGGAAGAATATGTAGAACATATTGAGAAATACCATCAACTCTATATCGAAATACAAAACGATGAAGTAAAGAAACAAGCCGACAGATTCGGATGGGAGCGTAAAATAGTCGGGCTGGAGAAACAAAAAGAAGTTGAAGGAGTCAAAAATGAAGCAGATAAAAAAATACTCGAAGAAACTATCAATTTTCAGAAACTCTCGCTCGAACAACAGTCCCGTGAACTAAAAAACACTATCGAAGACCTTATACGGAAAAATACCCTGCTGCAACGTATTCTAACCGATATAAAAAGAATTACCCCGTACACAGTACGCGAAGGTTCCGAACATATTAAGCAACTTACAGATCGTGTGGAGCGCAATATTACTCCTTTTGAAAGTAATAAACAATTGCGCAACCAAGTTAATGAAATTCATAAAGATTTTATCTGTGCACTTCGACAAAGATTTCCCGATTTAACTACAATGGAATTAAAAGTTGCCTCCCTTTTATCTATGAAATTCACTTCATCGTATATAGCAGCCGCATTATGTTTATCAAAAAGAACTGTTGAATCGCATCGTTTAAGTTTACGTAAAAAGTGTGGACTCGGCAAAGATGACGACATCTATGTAGAATTATCAAAGTATATGATGTAAAATTACATAAAGAAGTTTAGGTTACGTTTTATAGCTCGGTGACTTCCACATGTGTATAGATTATAGCTGCAATATTTAAATTTATCATTTGCATCTTTATTTATGGACTACAACGTTTTTCTGGTGAAAGGTTACCACTTTTTCACATACATCCTTTTCCGCTCCGCTCTTTATCTGCTCATACTAAACAAATTAGTTACACAGAGCGAACAAGGATGAAAAGAGGAAATGTACGTATCCCTCAAAAGTGAACCGACCGTGTTGCTGTACCATACCGCCTACTTCTTATTCTTTTAGGTTTCATTTTCCGCCCACATACCTGTTTTATCATAGAAAAAACGCTATAAAAACCTACGAAAGTACAGGAGAGTACCAATGGGTACAGGAGAGAACCAATGAGTACAGGAGAGTACAGACGAGTACAGGGGACATCAGTATAGAGATAAAAAAGCTAAAAAAGTACCCGTTTTTGACCGTTTTTCTCAAAGGGTAATAGATTTCCGCAATATAGAAGTGACTGTTTGGGGTGGATTCTCTCATTTTCACTATGATTTGAGAAAGAAAATCGGTTTTTTCTTCCTTTTTATCAGTTATCGTAAAATTTTTTGATGGTGGTAAGAAAAAATCCGTACCGTTCTTTGGGTTTTTCATTAGAAATACATGGGCTTTACCGTTCGGGCGGTATTCAGTGAGGTATATTTTTTCTTTTGCCAAATCCAAAACGATTTTCTTCA
>JALHLL010000050.1 GCA_022844575.1 bacterium | reverse complement strand
TAATTTTCCATTATCATATATTTTCAAGAATAATTCCTCGCATAATCATCAGAGCCCGTTGAGCACTTTTTTTGACCGATTCCTCTGTTCTACAATCCATTAGCGCAATTTCTTTGTATGAATAACCCTCTATATAGTGTCTATAGAATACTATTCTCATTCTTAGTGGTAACTTATGTATAGACTCTGTAATGTCTTTATAAAGTTGCTCTTTATATGGGTCAGTAACATAATTATTTCCCTTTAATTCAAATCCATGTATATCGTTTTCAAGAGGAATGTTTATTTTTCTTTTTTTCAAGGTACTGTTTACATAACGCGAAGCGACTTTAAGAAGCCACCATTTATTATTGTTAATCTCATCTCTTTTTTGTTCAGGTAATAAATAGAATTGCAGATATGCTTCATGCAAAGCATCTTTGGCGTCACTATAACTAAGTTGGGAAATTTATTTCTTAGAGAACGAACAATTCTTCTCTCTTCGGTGATTTCGAGGCACATAACACACACTTACTATTCGAATTGTGGGGAAACATAGTAAAATAAATAATTAATTCGCCCCTAAATGAATAGAGGCAATTTGCGTGTGAGCCCCGTTGTAACGGTAGGCGAATATAAACAAATCCAAAACCAAAAGCAAGGCACATACGTTTATTATAGAGTAATTTTGTACTCTCGTTTTTTCAAAAGTTTAACTTCATGGTAGTATTGATACATATAATGTCCGGTGCGGGGAATATCTTCTCTGTTATTGACAATCGGGTTTACAAATTCGATAAGGAAACCTTGCAAAATATCACCTCGAAAATTTGCCATGTAAATCCCGATAAACCGACCGAAGGATTTATAGCAATCAATGCCGGCGATGATGAATATGATTTTCATGCGGACTTTTTTAATCCCGACGGCACTTATGGGGCAATGTGCGGTAATGGCGGACGATGTGCCGTATTATTTGCCTATAATGCCTCCATGATTCATAATCCCGACAGATGTACATTCAGTATGGCAAATACAAAATATAGTGCAAGAGTTTTGGGTAACGGTATTATCTCGGTTGACTTCCCCTCGCCATTATCTATCAATACCGATATTGAAATGAAGGATGAGCACAGAACGCTTAAAGGTGGGTATATCAATGTGGGCAGCGATCATTTTATCACCGAAATAAATTCCGAAGATTTTGCTGATTTCGATATTATCCCGTTTGCACGACCCATTCGCTATCATAAAACTTTTGAACCGCGTGGTGTAAATGTGAATATTTTCCGACTTGATACCAAAAACCGTAAGGTTAGTATGAGAACATATGAGCGTGGTGTGGAAGCGGAAACAGGTGCCTGCGGTACGGGAGCAATTTCCACAGCTTTATATATTGCACTTACCAAACAGTGGGATTCGCCGATTACACTTATTCCTACATCCGGCGAAGAATTGACCGTAGGTTTTACTATTACGGAAGCAAATACGATACAGAATCTTCGTCTGGAGGGTAATGCCCGCTTCCTCGATTCATTTGAGATTGATATGAAATTATGAGAATTATAGGTATTGACCCGGGTACTATTGTATGTGGCTATGGTGTCATTGAGATTATCCAAAAAAAGATGGTTCTGATTGAATACGGCGTTGTGGAAGCAAAAAAAAAACATCCCGAACTACCGCGCCGACTTGAAATAATTTTTAACCGCTTAACAAGCGTTATAGAAAGAACTTTGCCCGATGAGGCGGCATTGGAATCTATTTTCTTTGCAAAAAATGCGCAGTCGCTTGCCAAACTTGCCCACGCACGCGGGGTGGCAATGCTTTCCGCAACACTTAAGGAATTGCCAGTAACGGAATATTCTGCAAAGGAAGTAAAACGTTCGGTAACGGGAAACGGGAATGCCGCAAAAGAACAAGTCGGATACATGGTAAGGAAAATGTTGTCCATAGAAGAAACACCTGAATTTTATGATGCCACCGATGCCTTAGCAGTAGCGGTGTGCCATGCTTTAAAAAGGGGTGAAAATAAACACAAAGCAAAATCGTGGAAACAATTTCTTGAGGAGAACCCCAATAAAATTCTAAAGAATAATATCCGAAGCAAAGGTATTAATGAAAAAGGGAATAATTAAATCTTCGTAAAATGCCCTTTCTGTATAGAACAAAGCGAATTACATTCACAGAATCAATGGTGCGTGCCACTTACATAAAATATTTTTTTATGAAGAAGTTGCGTTGATTACTTTTCATTTGTAAATTTGTAATGGTCGTTATAGCAGCAGCGACCTCAAACCCCAAATTTCCTTGATACATATAATGATGAATCGTAGCGTTGACGTGAAAAAAATAATCACGCCGGCTAACGCCACAGAGGTTTTCGCTCTTTTGGCAATTATCGGCGGATTATGTATAGCTATTTTTCTTCCCGAATTACCCATACGCCTAATTGGTGTGTGCGTATCTATTTTGGGAGGTGTCGGACATTTCATGATGATATCTCAACGCCTTTCCGAAACGGTAGAATATTCGCGTAAACCCGTAAGTGCCAATGTTTCATTACGTACCGTAGAAAAAAGCGGTAATGGAAGCAAGAGAATTATTTTTGATGACAGCGACTTCAAAAAAACTTTCGGCGATGATGATGATGATGTACAGGAACATGATCCTTATTCCACCGAAGAAGAAGTACGTAAAAAAGTAGCAAGTAAGTTTACCGATGAATTACCCAGGCAAGAGCCGACTCAATCGCGCAGAACCGGTACGGTACGTCAATTCGGTGATGAAATTTCGCATGTTCGCATTGTAGGTAAAGCAAAATCAACCGAGCCGAAACCAACGCAAAGACGTGAAGTTCCGCCGCCACCACCACCAAAACAGAAACCTTCACCGGAAGAACAAAAACAAGTGGCTCATCGTGCGGTAGAAATGGTAACCCAACCTGTACCGCAGCATAATGTTACAGATAAGAAAAATGATGCCTCTGATGAAGAGGAAAACATACAAGCAATTGAAAATATACCTGATACAGTTCATATTGCGGATACCGTACAAACTATCAGGAACATTAATGAGCATCAGAACAATGCGGAACCGATAATACAAACAACTCCCGTACCCGTTCCTGCTATTCAAGAAAAAGTTACGGAAGTTGAAAAACCGATTGAGAAACCTATTACCGCTCGCAGACATACTATAGATGTCAACAAATTGGATTTATCGGATGATACGCCGCTTGTGCCGCATAATGAGCCGAGAAAAGAACTTGATTTTCTTCTTAATCGTGTTCTTATGGTGATTCGTTCGGTAACAAGTGCAAGAACGGCTGCTTTCTTTTGGGTAAATGCCGATAAGCAACAGCTTGTTTTAGAAGCATTTATCTCCGATATTAAAGAACAGGTTTCCGATGAGCGTAAATTTAAGTTTTCCGGTGATGTGCTTAGCCAAGTAGCTCAAGGCGGAAGACCCGAAATCCTTACGGAAATCAAATCGTCGGCGGAATTAGACCTTATCCCCTATTATAGCTCGCCTGCAAGTACGGTGTCCTTTATAGGTGTTCCCGTTTATTTCCATGATACTGTTGTCGGTGTTTTGTGTGCCGATTCGGAAGAGCCGGATGCTTATGATGCAATTACGGTAAGTTTCTTCGGTCATTTTACCAAATTGATAAGCGGTCTTGTACAGAGCTATACAGGTAAATATGATTTGCTTCAAGCAAATAGAGCACTTGAGGTAATAAGTAAATTCAGAAACTTGCTTGCCAATGCCGATACAGCAGGAGTTTCAGCCGTATGTACGAGTATTATTCAGGCAGCAGGCGATATGATAGATGCCACCATGATAGGCACATGTTTATACGATGAGCAATGTGATGAATGGATTGTAAATGAATTAAGACCATTAGATGAAAAGACCATTATTCTAAGGGGAACACCTGTCGATTTGCAACACTCGGTTATCGGGCGAACCATTCAAACTGCATCAACGACATTGCTTGCACCACTTTCACCCGATGTGATACGTGTTACCGATGCGGAACCGCCAGCCGAAGGAGGAAGTTTCCTTGCTATAGCTTTGAAATCGCTATCGCACAGTTATGGAACATTATTCGTTGAAGCTCGTAACTCCTTCATATCACATCATGATATTTCCATTCTGGAGATTTTGGGTGAGCAAGCGGGAACAATGATTGAACAATTACGATTTAATGCGATGTTCGATAATTCAGCCATGGTGGATAGAACAAAAGGCATTCTGAACAAAACGGCATTCCACCAAAGAATGGGCGAGGAAATTGTTCGTGCAGGTGATTTCAGCACCCCGCTTTCACTTTGTTTGGTACAGCTCGATTATTATATCATAACCGAAATGCCGGCTGATATTATCGAGAATCTTACATGTCATGTGGTGGAAATTCTTCGTCGCAATATAAATGCTTATGATGTAATCGGTGAATCGGAAGAGGGTACGGTTGCGGTCATTCTTATCGGACGCACTTCCCAACAGTCACATTTATGGGCTGAAAAAATGAGAAAAGAAGTTGCTATTTCCATAGTGGATGTGTTCGGCAAACGTTTCTCCGTTACTGTTTGTATAGGCGTATCCCAAGCAAGAGCAAGAGAAACCTCCGATGCACTTCATGCCAATGCAGGAAAAGTGCTTACAATGGCATTACAAAGAACAAATACGGTATCGGTATTCGATTAGCAAGCCATCCATAATAATAACAGAATGAAAAGCGGTCGGAGTTGTTCTCCGATCGCTTTTTTTGTGTATAACTTTAGCCATATGTGAGTTTGGCTCATATTTTGCCCTTTTACGTTTTTAGTTAAACTAACAATCATCAGGTATCTTTACTACGCGCATGTCGCTTTTTAACCGATTTCCGTTCTATAAACAGCATGATGCCGAGGATTGCGGTGCTGCATGTTTGCGAATGATTGCCAAATACTATGGCAAATCGTTTTCCATGCAAACACTACGCGAGCGGTCGCATATTACGCGTTCGGGAGTATCGCTTTTGGGTTTGAGCGATGCAGCCGAAAGTATAGGGTTGCGTTCACATGCCGCCAAATCGGATTTCGGAACATTAAAAACCCTCACTACACCGCTTATCGTATTTTGGGAACAAAAGCATTTTATTATTGTTCTCTCCGTAAAAAGGAATAAGGTTATCGTAGCCGATCCGGCTCATGGGATTATTGAATATACCGTAACTGATTTTTTGAAAGGGTGGCTTGCACCGGAGCAAAAACAAGGCATTGTATTGTTGTTAGAGCCCACTCCTTCATTCTATCGTAATGCTGATGAGAGTTCGCATACAAAGGGTGGTTTTTCATTTCTTATCAACTACATATCGCCTTATAAACGATTTGTGGTACAATTACTCATAGGCGCGCTTATCGCAAGTGCGATAGGTTTACTGCTTCCCCTTCTTACGCAGTCTTTAGTGGATATAGGTATCAATACTCATAATAATCAGTTTATCACCATCGTTTTAATAGCACAAATAGTATTATTTCTCAGCAGAACAATTATCGAATTTTTGCGAAGTTGGATATTACTTCATATCGGTTCTCGAGTAAATATTTCTCTTATTGCGGATTTTCTCCGAAAAATGATGCAATTGCCGCTCGGATTTTTCGAGACAAAAAAAACGGGCGATATTCTTCAGAGAATAAATGATCACAAAAGAATCGAAACATTCCTTACTTCATCTACGCTCAATATTATATTTTCATTATTTACGCTTGCACTTTTCGGTATTGTTTTCTTCGTTTACAGCCCCCTTATGTTTGCCGTATTTGCCGGAGGTACGCTTTTGGCAATCGGTTGGTTATTATTATTTCTGAAAAAAAGGGCTGATTTGGATTTCAGACGTTTTCAACGATTAAGCGAAAATCAGAGTGCATTGATACAAGTAATTAATGGTATTCAAGAAATAAAACTTCATAATATCGAAAAACAAAAACGATGGGAATGGGAACGTCTTCAAGCAAAAATGTTCCATCTTAATGTAAAGGCATTATCACTTGCCCAAAAACAACAGGCAGGTATGCTTTTTATCAATGAGTTAAAAAATATCATCATAACATTTTTGGCTGCTACCGAAGTATTAAACGGCTCAATGACCATAGGTATGCTCTTATCCGTTTCTTATATACTCGGCATATTAAACAGCCCCGTGGAGCAATTATTAGGATTTGTTTTACTTTCGCAGGATGCAAAATTAAGCCTTGAAAGAATGGCGGAAATTCATTCCGCCAACAATGAAGAACCTGAAAATTTAATTGATTATAATGCCGTTCCGCAGGATAAATCCATTCATATTCGCAACCTATCATTTCATTATGACGGCAATAATTCTCCTGCCGTACTGAACAATATCGGTTTTGATATACCCGAAGGCAAGGTAACTGCTTTGGTTGGGACAAGCGGTAGTGGAAAAACCACATTGTTAAAATTACTGTTAAAATTCTACTCGCCCGATAGCGGAAATATAAGCATAGGCGAAACCGATTTATCAGCAATATCACATCATTCGTGGCGAGAAGCAACTGGCGTAGTATTACAAGATGGTTTTATTTTTTCGGATACGATAGCAAGAAACATAGCACCCGGTGAGGAAAAGCTTGATAGAAAACAATTGGAACAAGCGGTGGAAATTGCGAATATGAAGGAATTTATTTCGACATTGCCCTTAGGATATTCAACAAAAATAGGTCAGGACGGTTTGGGATTAAGCGCGGGGCAAAAACAACGAATACTTATTGCAAGAGCCATCTATAAAAATCCCCATTATTTATTTTTCGATGAAGCGACAAGTGCATTGGATGCACAAAATGAAAAATCCATTGTTGAGCATTTGGAAAAATATTATTCGGGGAAAACGGTGCTTATCATAGCTCATCGTTTAAGCACCGTAAAACATGCCGATTCCATTATCGTACTCCACAATGGGCAAGTTATCGAGCAAGGAAATCATGATACATTAGTAGCACAAAAAGGTGCTTATTTTAACCTTGTAAAAAATCAATTGGAATTGGGTGCATAATGCCGGAATCAAATCATTATAGTGAGGAATTTGAGGATATTTTGACGCAAATGCCTCGTTGGGCAATGCGTTGGGGTATTATATCAATTTTCATTTTTGTGATTGTTCTTATCGGCTCCACATGGTTTATCCATTATCCCGATATTGTTATTACACGTTGTACTTTAACATCCTTAAATCCCCCTGCAAAAATCATAGCCCGTTCATCGGGACGAATTATTGCATTATATGTAAAGGATACGAGTTCGGTTGAAGCGGGACAACCTGTTGCTTTATTGGAAACCACAGCTAATCCGGAGAAAGTCGAAGAAATAAAAAAACGATTATTAAAAGTACAAAATATTCTCCTCTCTCCCGAAGGAGTTTCTCAAACCTCATTTCCCGAACTTTCCTCCTTAGGTGAACTTCAAGTTTCCTATTCGCAGTTTTTACTTGCCTTATCGGATTATCGTTTTTATTCCTCCAGCGAATTTGCTTCAGCCAATGTTTCTTCCATCGAAAAACAAATTGAATATTCAAAAACGGTTGAACAAAAGTTAAAGCAGCAAAGGGATGTACTTAAACGCGATATGGAACTTTCGCAAAAGAAAATGGAAACCGATAAACAATTACGCACAAAGGGGCATATTTCTGAAGCGGAATTATCAATTTCCGAAAGCCAATATCTACAAAAAAAATATGCTTTGGATGTTGTTGATGCCAATTTAGTTAACAATTCCATGCGCGTTGTCGATGCACAAAAAAGTATTCAGGAAACGAAACAGCAAAGAGAAGAACGTTTGCATGCAACGGCTATACGCCTACAAGAAGCATATAAAAACGTTGTAAGCGCAATAGAAGCGTGGGAGAAAAAATATATACTACGCTCCCCGATTACCGGAAAAATATCTTTTTTCAGAATATGGAGTGAAAATCAGATTGTAAACGAGGGTGATGAAGTATTTACGATAGTACCGGAAAGAACCGGAATTATGGGGAAAGTGATCTTACCGAAATATGGCTCCGGTAAAGTTAAAAAAGGCGAAAAAGTAATTATTAAATTCGATAATTATCCCTTTCCTCGCGTGATAATGTTTATTCCGCAACGATTGTAATGGATAAAGGGCTTACAACATCATTCGGCAGATCGCTCGAATTCAGGCAAGATATGGAAGGGCAAGCGGAAATTATTACCGACGATATACGATTAATGGAACGATTGATAACACCGTTAATGGTTCAGAGAAGATAATTCATAAAACAAGATGCCGGCATGTATTATCATAATTGCTGCTACTGACCCTGCCACAAATGTTCTATTAATATTATATTGCTTTATAAGAAAAGAATAGCCGAAGGCAATGCATAAAGCTATCGGAAGCAATGAGACAAAAAGAAAACGTCCTTGAGATTGCGCATATAAATAACCTGCACTATACACCATTATAAAATTAATGGTTACCATACTTATATATGGTAGATACGATAAAAGAACTTCCTTCATATCAGTTTTAATGGTCATTTTTTGCTTAACATAATACAACAAATTACCTACCATACCAATAATAAAAACTATATCAGTGCAATATGTCATACGAGACCATATTTGATTATGTATCCCGATAACTCCAATAAAACTATGATTAAGAACCCACAAAATAACCTTAGTTGCATTGATAATATTAGGCCATTGATAAGGTATATTAACACCCGTATCACCCATCGGCGAGCCGTATAGAATCAGGTTTCTATAGAACAGGGGAAAAGAAAATATACTCGCCCATAAAATCACGATGAGCAATTCACGAATGGATTTTCTTTTTTTGACAATCTCAATTACGTAATAAGTAACAACAAAAGCATACAATACAATAGCACTCATTTTAGTGAGCGTAGCCAAACCCAATAATCCGCCAACAAAACTATTCCTGTATTTCTTTAAGGGAAATAGTGTATAAAAGATTGTAATAATCGCTATTGTGTTTAATAAATTATCATTATTTATTACTGAAGATATAAAGACATAAGAGGGTAAAAATGCAAAAATAGTCTGTACAATTATCTGAAGGTTGTAATCATAGTTATACTTTTTTGTCAACTTTAATACAAAAAAAGCCGCTACACCATACATTACAATGGAAAGTAATCTAACAATATAGAATTGTACATTTTCTGAAGGGATAATTGTAAAAACCGCCATCATACTATAGTACAATGGCGGCTGATAATATTCCCAATCATTCGTCGCTGCATCTGTTCTGGAGTATGAAACAGGAAGCGACTTATTCTCTGTTATATAATTAATATACTTAAAGTGTGGTTGTTCATCGGGCGCATAGTACTTTGGCACTCCGAATGCGACTACACAACGCATTATTATCCCCACAAGAATAATAATCGGTATATATGATAATGTACCCTTGTTTCGAAACATTATACAGCCTGCGAATCGGAATATAGTCTGTCTTATTGCAAAAAAATTTAATGGTGATGTGCTTGCAGCTCCAGCCAACGTTCAGTATCAATAGCCGCCATACACCCCGAACCTGCTGCCGTAACTGCTTGCCTATATACGCTATCTTGGGCATCGCCGCAGGCAAATACACCCTCAATATTTGTATAGCTCGATTTTCCGCGTGTAATTATATAACCGGTCGAATCCATATCAAGCATTCCTTTAAACAGTTTCGTATTCGGCTCATGCCCGATTGCAATAAAACAACCGTCCGCCGGTACAAAGGTATATTCGGATGTTAATACATTATGCAAACGTAATGATGTTAACTTACGCAAGCCGCTTGGTAATTCCTCGCCTATAAATTCCTCAATAACCGTATTTGTCATAAAATCAATTTTCGGATTTTTATGCGCTCGTTCGGTCATAATTTTAGAAGCCCGGAATTCATCGCGCCTATGTAATAATGTAACTTTGCTTGCAAAACGTGTCAAATAATTTGCTTCTTCCATAGCAGTATCGCCTCCGCCAACTACATATACATGCTGATTGCGGAAAAAGAAGCCATCACATGTAGCACAAGCAGAAACACCGTACCCCATATACGTATCTTCACCCTTTGTACCTAATAGCTTGGCTCTTGCTCCGGTGGCTATAATCACAGCATCGGCAGTAAACTCATTACCCCTATCCGTTTTTACGCTAAAAGGTCTTTCGGAAAAATTCACTTCCGATATGGTCTCATAAATTGACTCTGCACCAAAACGTTGTGCTTGTTTTCTGAATACCTCCATCATTTCCGGACCCATAATACCATGCTCGAAACCCGGATAATTTTCCACCTCGGTAGTAATCGTTAACTGCCCACCCGGTTGCTCCCCTTCAAAAACCGCAACATTAAGGCGCGCGCGCGACGCATATAAAGCTGCCGTAAAACCGGCAGGACCCGACCCGATGATAATAACCTGTTTATGAACAGACATGCTATTCCTTTCAATGACAAAATGAGAGTAGAGTTTCTATGACGATTAAACCAAACGGGAACGTGTACGTATAAGCCATTCCAATGAAAAACAGAAAAGAGAAATACCCAAAAGCCATAAGGCGTTCCACAATGTAATTTCATCGGTTTTTGTTACCGTATTAGGCATAAAACGCGAATGTTTTTTTATATCGTCTTCAATATTTTTTGCTTGCTCAACCGTGTAAAATTTTCCGCCCGTTCTTTCAGCCAATTCAGTTAATAGACGTTTATTCATAGTAAGTGTCTGGAACTCGGCAGGATTATCCCCTACAGAAAAACGTCCCTCATCAGTTCCATACGGTTCATTATTAATTGCTGCCGACCCCTTATAAGAATAATCGCCCGCCTTAAATGCTTCCATACTTGCGGCATAACGCCCGCTTCCTAACGATTGGAATATTGCTTTTTTTATCCCTTTGGTCGTTTGTACCGAAACTTCCACATGTGCATTATCCAAAGGCGATAGAGCCGGATCATAAACCTGAGCCGTGAACTCTATTCTTTCGCCTACGGCATATCGTCTTTTAACGGGTTTTATACTAACACGTTTTTTATCATTATCAATCGTAAGCCATTGCATCGAATTATTAACAAATGCCTCCAACAAATCAGGAACATCCGTTTTGCCTTTCGATATATCCGCCGCCTGACCGAGTAGTTTCCAGCGATACAGACCATAACCCAATATGGCAAGACTTTTGGAATTTTGTAATGTTCTCGAAATAATAAGCGGTTCATTCAGAACGGTGGAATTCATTTTGGCACCTGCCAAAACATTTGCCTCCGGCTTTGCTTTTACAAATGTTTCGGTACGAAAAAGTGGTGGCAAACGATTCCATACATCCGTATTTTCCGAACCTTGTAATTGAAAAATACTCGAAGCCATTGCCGATGTTTTTATATCGGCAGTAACCGAAAATTCCTGCGGTTTCGATGAAAGCGTAGTAAAAGGTAAATATTTATCAAACTGTTTTAATCGAGAATAATCGGTATTCAATCCTGCAATAAATAAAAGCGGCTTGCCTCGTTCTAATTCTTTTTCTATTGCATTAAGCGTTTGTACTGATGTTGACTGTATGGGGAACCCTATAAATACAATTGCCTGTGCATTTGCCAATGTTGCTGCGTCTGGTTGTTTATCGTAAAATTCCGCACCTTGTTTTTGTATATAGGTAACAATTTCCGCACCTTCTTCTTTTTCAAGAATACGGCGTATAAACGATAAATCGGGATTAGGTGCACCGGCAAATATTACTGTTTTTCTCTTAAACTCCTCAACATTAATAAATTCATGCGCCGAATTGTTTTTTGCAGTCATTTCGCCTTCTTGTTCCGCAATGAAGGCAGTTAATTTATGAGTACCTTTTTCCGTTGGAGTATAGGTAAATTGTGCCGAATAATTTTGCTGTGCATTAGTGAATTGTATATTTTGCCTGGCAATTTCCTTTCCATTATCCGATAAAACAATATCTGCCGATTTATTATAACCGACTGATTTTACCGTAATGGAAACGGGTACCGATTTTCCTATATACCCATACTCATTCATTATAATCGGCTGTATCGCCATATCTCGCGGTTCCGATGTATCGCCTATACCTACAATATATAAAGGCAAGGCAAGGCGTTCGGCATCGTATAAGGGGTTATTACCTGCGGTAAAGTTCCCATCTGACATCATTACTATTGCCTGAACATTCTCTTCTCTTGTTCTATCGGATGACCAACGCAATGCCTTTGATATATCGGTAAGCTCACCACCAAACTTCAATGAGTCAATCTCTTCCCTCTTTTGCAGAAATGTTTTCTCGGCAAATGAGGCGAAATGTTTTTCTATACCGTTAAAATAATCGTTAGCCGAAAGCACCGAGCGCATTTGTTCTCGCCTATCACCCGTTTTATCGGGTATGATCATCGAACGCGAATCATCCAAAAGTACTATTGCCTTCGGATTATCATTCGATGAACGCACAAGAGTAAGCACGGGTTCGAATAAAGCAAAAAGCAATAACCATAATGCTATAGTACGCAATGCTATCAATATATTCCTGCGCCCCGTCATTATCGGTGGATTCGTCTGACGATAATAATACAATGCTCCGGCAAAAGCTGCCACTAACAATAATGACAACACTAACCATGAGCCGGCAAGCCCGAGTGCATATGAATTCATGAAGCTACTATAAGTGGCAAAAACATTCTCATAAAGGCAGATGACGAATATAGCATACAAAATTAGGTATTCGTATGAAAGAACTCATGAAACTCAGAGTTAAACATCATATTTGCCCCAAAGATGATGATAATAACAGTTCTTAACAAAAAATATATACATAAGTCATATGTTCGCGGGTATCAATCCGAAAACTTGCCGTAATTTCGTAGTGCAATGTGCGTAGTTAAAAAATGTTATCGGTTTGCATTCCAAAAAGTTTGGCACAGAAATCCTTATAGTACTTATATATTCGATTGGGAATATGGATACTGTCAGAATGGCAAACGAAGTTTTTTTTTAATAGAATGAAACCTTAGACACCGTTTATGTGTCATTATACAAGAACCACAAATATTATAAAGGATTGTGCTTATTGCATCACTGCTTCTGCTGTAACATCTCCCACTATTTTTCCCTTGCCGGGGTTATGGCAGTGATGGCCGTGCGTTATCGGGGGTTTACATTACCAACGCACAATCACATTGAAAGGAGTTAATTTTATGGATTTGGCATTGCAAATCGAGCATCTGTTTAGAACGGATCGCAAAAAATTTCTCGGTTTTATCCGTCAACGCGTCCGTACACAGGAAGAGGCGGAAGATATTTTGCAAGACGTTTTCGCTAATGTACTTGCAGCATCGGCCTCAGTACAAAGACCTATTGAAAACATTGCATCATGGGTATTCACGGCAGTTCGTAATCGTATTATAGATTCGTACAGAAAAAAACGTGCGGAAACATTTTCGGATATGCAAACACCCGGGCAAATTGAGGATGGTTATGATTCCTTTGAAAATTTCATCGGCGACCTAACCAATAGCCCTGACACAGAGTTAACACGCAAAACAATTTGGGAAGCAGTACTTGCAGGACTGGCCGAATTACCGGCGGAACAAAGAGAAGTATTTGTGAAGAATGAGTTTGAGGGCGTTTCATTCCGTGAAATGTCGGAAGAAAATGGTGTAAACATCAATACTTTATTAGCGCGTAAACGCTATGCAGTTTTGCACCTTCGTAAAAAGCTAAAAGATTTATATCTTACAATCAATGAAAACTACGATGAGAGCGCAATGGCAGCATAACTCGATCATCGATAAAAATTGAAAGCCCGTCGGGAACAAAACTCGTCGGGCTTTTTTTATGAATAAAACCCATTATCCTATCTCTGCCACTACTCCTGCCGATTTGACAAACAAATGTGTCAGATTATGATGAAGTCCGCAATTCTCGAAAATGACCTGATGTGTCAGCATTGATTCACATTGGAACAAACGTTTCACAATAGCACAAAAAACGGTAAGTAACCCCGAAAAGAAAAACCATTCTATTCCGTCATCCGAGCGTACCGTAATTACAATGGAACCACATATATGAACAATAGCTTTTGTTACTTTCACGTTCGCATACCTCTCCTTTTATGCGTGGCATTATGCTTAACCATAGTATGGAGTTCATGCGGAGGTTCCAAACAATTACCAAGCGGATTTGATTTGCAACAACAAATGCGTGACGGTTCCGAAAAACCGAAGCTACTTCTTTCCGGTACAAAACACATTGATTCCGCAGATGTGAACAGCGTAGTATTCGATATTTACAAATTTGAAACCGATAAGTATCCCGAAGAGATAAGAATATTCTCAAGGGTTTATGATACCACAGGCAATTTCATTACAAATATGGCTCCGCCCTATGCGGAAAATTCAAAGTACTTTACCTCCATAACCGAAAAAATCGGTAAAAAAACAATACCGATAAAAGATTTTAAGGTAAGAGAATTTGGAGACAAGGACACAATCCCCTATTCCATTATGCTCACTACCGACTATAGCGGCTCCATGAAGGGTGTGCTTGATGCCCTCAAAGAAGGAACGAAGCTTTTTGTTTCCTTAAAAAAGCCGGATGACAGAATAGGTATAGCTACGTTCAGCCGCGATTTTACCCTAAAAGTACCGCTCTGGAAAGATAAAGATATTATTGTAAGCAAATACCTTTCTACAGCCGACGAGGGATTCGGATATTATTCGGCTATGTTTGATGCCGCCATACAATCCATCAATCTATTAAAACAAGAACCCCCCGAAATACCGCGAATGTTGGTACTCCTTACCGATGGCGATGATAATGCCTCCAGAGTAAGGGTACGTCACGTGGTTGATTCGGCAAAAAAACATCATGTAAGAGTATTTACTGTCGGATTTGGATATTCCAAAGATGAGACTTTAGAAGCACTTGCCGATGCAACAGGCGGAAAATCATATAAAGCATATTCCAAACAAGAACTTATAAAAGTATTTTTAGATATTTATCGCAGTTTGAGAAATTATTACCTCATAACCTATCACCCGCCCGAATATTACGGATTACATAAAGTAGTTGTCGATTTGGATCTCCCCCATCGTTTAGACACCTTACACGCACGCGGACAATACGATGTATCACAATTCGGTGACGACGACTTTACGGATACGGGTGATGTAATCACTGCTAGAGTATTTTTTGATTTCGCCCAAGCTACCTTAAGAGAAGAATCAACACGAACCATTGATGAAATTACTGAATATATGGAACGTTATCCTAAACTTCGTCTTGAGATACAAGGACATACTGATAATGTCGGAGCGGAGGACTATAATCAGAAACTTTCCGAAAATCGTTCGCAAGCGGTAATGCAGGCATTATTACAACGCGGTATTGACCCTAAACGCCTTCGTGCAAGAGGTTTCGGGATGTCACAACCGGTTGCTACAAATGATACCGAAGAAGGAAGACAAAAAAACAGACGTACACAATTTGTTATCTGGGCAAAATAAAACAAACATTTTGTAAAATTTTCGACAAAGAGTAAAACCCGAAAGCGAACTTTCTCGTATTTTTGCGAACATTCATTTCTCAATCAAACAAGGTTATATACAATGCGATTTTCAGTTACTCTCGGCGATTTGCAGAAAGTGGTAGCGCGTGTAATTCCGGCAATTCCGCCAAAATCCACGTTACCGATTCTTGAGCATATACATTGCACCGCTTCAAACGGCACATTAACAATGTGGGCAACCGACCAAGAATTAACCATTTCCTCATCCATACCCGCTTTTACCGATGCTGAGGGTGAAATATTGATTCCGGCTCGACGCTTTAATGAAATTATTAAAGCATTGGGGCAAGAAGGAACTGTTGAGATAGCAGTTTCCAACACAATGGATATAACACTTGCAACTAATTTCGGTAAGTATAGTATGAAAGGTGTAAATGCGGAAGAATTTCCTCTGATGCCTGAATTTCCCGAAGGAACGAGAGCAAAACTTCTTCAGCCATATATAGCCCTTATTGCCGATAAAACGGTGTTTGCAGCCTCGAAAGAAGAATACCGCCCCGCAATGACAGGTATTTACTTTCAATTCCGTGGCGACCACCTAAATGCTGCGGCAACCGAC
>JALHLL010000049.1 GCA_022844575.1 bacterium | reverse complement strand
CTTAGCTTCCTTAATCCCAAAGCACTGAGATTTATGCTTGTATCACTTGATGTAAAAGCGGATACTATGGTAAGTACTCTCGGTAAATACTTTTTCCAATGTGCTATAGAAGCAATGAATGAGAATGCAAAAGGTGTTTATATTACTTTAACAGAAAATCCGAATATTTCTGAAGAGGATAAGAATATGCTTGCCGGAATAATGTTAAAACGGGAAATGCCGAGTGAAAATTGGAAGAATTTCGAAGTTGAAATACCCTCCGAAAATCAGAAAAAGATAATGACAGATTGTCTTATGCGTTTACGTATGCGTACTATTGAGCGTGAAACTGCATCTATAAAACAAAAAATTAACGATATAAATGAAGAAGAACAGATTTCACTGATGAAAAAAATTAAAGATCTTGTGAAAGAAAAAAATGATTTAACTCTTAAATTAAAATCTTTTACATAATAAGTATTGTCAATTTTAATTGAATTATACATAAGCTGTGAAATTTATAATACTCATAAGTATTGTTATCGTTCTTAATTCACTCATTAGCTACCGATGTAGGAGTGAAGAAAAATCAACACAGGGTTTGCTTGTAGGGGTGCAGCATTGGAATTACACCTTCATTGAAGCGGGTTATCTGTTTGGCAGGCAGATAAACTGGATTGAGTCGAAAAATATAAAAGGGTATGGTGGTTTGGGCTTTTCCGCCGAGTTCGGTTCCCCGTCCGGTTATGATCCCGTCGTTGGCATCAAGGCATCCTATACAATCAATATGTTCATTTCTTTCGGGGGCAGTATTATTTATTATACTGACTTTACTCGTTGGGGTTTGCGTTTCCGACCGGAAATCGGTGTGTCGGCTTTCGGATTACGTCTTGTCTATGGCAGAAACTCTACAATGTTCAAGCCCGATTTTCCGGCTATTCAACCCAATACGATGACTTTTACGCTTTTTGTGCCTATGTGATGGTGTCTATAATCATTCTTTTTTGTATGTTCTCAATTATGAAAAAGAAATAATTGTTCTGTTGTAACATATTAACAAGATGGGGTATAATATTGTTGAGGATATGTGTACCCAATTTTGTTGATTATGTATTCAGAGATGTCGGATGAAGAACTCTTCCAGAGAATGGGGGGGAGGAAAGGTGAAGCAGAGGCATGTTTTACCGAGCTTTATGCTCGGCATGCACCTCGTGTTAATGCCTATTGCCGACGCTTTTTGGGTGATAAAACAATAGCACAGGATGCCTTTCAAGAAACTTTCACGCGATTCTTCAGAACTGCTTCCCAAGAACGATCAATGACAAATACACCGGCTTTTTTACTGAGAATAGCACGAAACGTTTGCTTAAATATAAAACGCGGTGAAAAGCAAACGGTAGAGATTGAGGATTTTCATGTACCGTCTGAGGCTCCGGAGCATGAAAAAAACGAATTGTTAAAGTTAATAACCTCGGCACTTGAACTTGTACCTGTTGATTATCGGGAGGCATTTGTTTTAAGAGAATATGACGGATTGTCTTATCAAGAAATCGCAGATGTAACGGATTCCTCAATGTCAACAGTTAAAATCAGAATATTCAGGGCAAAAGAGAAACTAAGGCAGATTTTGGCTACATATCTTGAAGATTTGAATAAGGTATAATCGTTCTTCAAATCACATACATTATTATAATGTTAAAAAGTATAGCAAGGATACAACAATGCAAGATTTCACACCATCCGAACAATTAATACAGTTCCTTGACGGTGAGTTACCTATTGAACAGGAACAGAACTTATTTGACGAAATGGCTTTGAATCCCGATTTACGCTCCGAGATGCGTGATGGCTTAGCCGTGCGTTCGGCGATTGCAAAGGATGTGGAGGCATTTACGCCGACTCCGGATCAGACTCGGGCTGTTTTTGCAGGGCTTGGTCTTTCTCCTCCCTACGCTGGAAGTTCGGGTAATAACAGAGCGTATGCTAAATATTTATCTCTTGTATGGTTGTTTCTGGGTTTATCTATAGGTAGTGGTCTTGCTTCGTGGCTTTCAAAAGACTCCTTTGAAAGACAATATGCCGCTTTAAAAAACAAGATGCAGATCACAATAGATGGGTTGAATGATAAACTGAACAGTAGCAAACCTGTTATGTCTTCGGTTGAAGTTCCGAACAAGGATGAAATATTAACAAATACCAAAGAAAAGGTTCGTACAGTTATTGTATATAGGGATAGAATTGTACCGATGATGAACTTTGATGACCATAGTGATGCTTATGAAATGAATAACTATGATGTTATGGCGAAACAGAATAATGTATCTGAAAGTGATCAGCATATAATCAGTGCGGCTGAATTGCAAACTCCTGTAGCATTTAACCATACCATGCCGTTCAATTCACCGAGTATTTCATTGAGTAACTCGGTTCAGGGATTCATCGGATTATCATGGTCTAATAATGTGGGCTATCCTCGTTTTTGGACACAAGTAAGGGGCATAGGTACTCTTTCACAGGTTCCGAATATTTCTATAAATTCAGGTATTGAAGAACTTAGCAATCTTAATGTGTCAGTGGGTTACTCCTTCAATGAAAACTTTGCCGCCGGTATTGAATTGGGCCGTGAACCGTTTATGCTACGGTATAACGGTATTGCAAAAGGGCGCAGAACTCTGTATGAACAACAAAGTTCGATGTTGTTGGGCGGTATTGTATTTCAGGGCAAGCTCAGTCCCCTTGAATCTCTTTACAATGTTCAGCCGGTAAGTTCAATGTTTTTAGGAGGTTCGGAAATCGGTCCTCTCGCCAGATTTTCTACCGGTTTACAATATCCGATTACCCAAACAATTACTTTGTATGGCGGACTTGAATATTCATTATTACAATTCCAATTCCAGTCCAACTCGTTTTTGACACAAAAACTTGGCTTTACATACGGGATGCAGATTAACCTTTAAGAACAGGAATTTCCATTTTATGAAAAACTTACTTTCAATTATTACATTGTACCTTGTTGTTATTGTTTTTGGCGGATGTAAAAGTCCGACCGAACTTGATGGAGAAATTAAGGAAACAAAAGATCCCCTTTTACCTGTTGAACTAATAGAAGAAAGTACAAAAGGAAACGGACGGAATGATATTCCCGATTTCGATAAGTCATGGAGAGTAAAAGAATCAATAATATATACTTCGGAAATAGATACATCCGATGTAGATAATATGCTGGTTTCATTCCACGGCACAATTACTACTAACTCTAAAAACGAAGTTAGTTTAGGCTCACAAGATAATTTAACCTACGGTGTGCTAAAAGAGTTACGTTTCAGACTCAACAAATTGCCTGTAACCAAAGGATTTACATATACAAGAGATGATCTGACTGAGCGTGGTGCCGGGATTGACTTTGTGTTTAAGCGTTTTAGAAGAAAACAATCGGGTTGGGGAACCGATACATTAACCCGAATCGTGGCTTTAAGTGATGTAGATGTATCTAATTCGATATATCTGCTAAAGATTATACCGAATCATCCATTACCTGTTACCAATGAACCGAATGGCATACTTCTGAAGCATACTTTTGATTTGAGTATTGCAGACGGTTCAGGAAGTGTCGAAATAAGCGGAACAGTTGAAATTCTGTTAAAAAAGAAATAATGGTTTCTTCTAAAAGGCATTCTCTATATGGTTGATAAACGGCGGATTTATGCTACAGTCAATTGCTATTGTATCGAAACGGCATTCTGTATTTTCAATCTTGTTGATATAAAGATAGCCTTCGGCAACGTGTCTTAGGGACATTATTTTTTTTGAGGTAATTGATTCTTCGGCTGAACCGAATCGTTTTGTCCAACGCGCTTTTACCTCCACAAATACAAGAGTTGCACCGTCTTTGGCTATAATATCAACTTCGCCATGCCTTCCGAAATGAAAATTAAGAGTTTTAATGGTATATCCCTTTTGTACAAGGTATTCTTCTGCCAACACTTCGGCATAACTTCCTTTCTGCCTGTAATTTTCATTCATTTTTCGGATTGATTTTATACTATATGGTTCTTCAAAATATAATCTTAGCGTGATATTTGACCCACAATATTAACGGAAAATTAGGTTGCTAAAGGAAACTTATGTCGAAAAGACGTATTTTTGCGTTGCAAAGTAAATCCATAAGCGAAAACTGTGATATTGTTTCGTAGCTTTCGAGGATGGATTCTTTTTTTTATAGCTAATAAAAGTTTCATCAATTTATACAGACAAGGAGAAGAGGTACAATGGGCGTATTGACGCGCATGAGAGAGGTATCTCCCTATTTTTTGGCCTTTGGCGTAATTGTTTTTATCGGCTTTATGGCATTTGGCGATGTTCCATGGGGCGATATTTCAAGCGGCAACAGTTCTAATCCGAATGAAAGACCTATCGGTATCGTTAACGGGACAAAAATTCTATACGGAGAATTTGTAAAAAGAGTTCAACAGCAAGCAGATCAGCAAAGACAGGGGAAACCTGATGTCGAGGTTGATGAGACCCAGATACGTCAGCAAGTATGGGATCAGATGGTTCAGGAAATTCTTATTAAACAAGAAGCGGAGCGTGCCGGAATTAATGTTTCCGATGATGAGCTTCGTGATATTCTTATTGAGAACCCACCGGACTATTTAACGCAAAGTTTTAAAGATTCTACAGGGGTCTTCAATCGTAAACGCTATTTGGATGTAATAACCCGACCGGAAGTAATTGGCGAGGAAATTGTAAAAGCACAACAAGCCGGAAGGCTAGACAAGAGCATTAATGCAGATTCCGAAGTTGTAAAGTTAAAAACGCAACTTGTACTTATGGAAAACGGCATTCGTGAGCAGAAAGTTGCTGAGAATCTTCAAATGGCTTTGGGCTTGTCAAACTCCATTCTGTCGCCGACCTATGTCAAAAACAAGTACGTTGCCGACAATTCAACAGCGGATGTTCGCTATATCGTGTTTGACGGTGCTGTGATACCTGATAAAGATATTAAGGTAACACCTCAGGAGATTGAGGCGTATTATGCTAAAAACAAACAATACTATAAACAGAAACCTGTTCGTAAGCTGAAGTATATAGCATTTAATATGATTCCTTCAAAAGAGGATTCAGCCAATACTCGCAAAAAAATCAACATACTCTCAACATCCATGCAAAAGGTTCAGACACCGGAAGCAAAGGATTCTTTGAATAAGTATTTGAGTTCAGTATATCCTTCTAACAAAGTAGCTTTTACTGGTGTGCAGGGCTTAGACCCTGTTCGTAAAACATTCGTTATGGGACGCGCGCCGAAAGATATTGTAGGTCCCGTTTCTTTAGCTGACGGTACATATTTCTTTTATATTGATAGTATGAGAACCGGTGTTAATGAATTGGTTAGCGTAGCACATATACTTATCAAATCGAATAACAATAAGGATAGTGCTAAAGCAGTAGCTGATGATGTTTATAAGAAGGTAAAGGGCGGTGCCGATTTTACTGAATTAGCAAGAACAATGTCTCAGGACCCGGGTTCGGCGCAAAAAGGCGGAGTTTATGAATTTTTCCCAAAAGGAAGAATGGTAAAACCGTTTGAAGATGCATCGTTCAATAATCCTATCGGTACGATTGTTCCGCCTGTAGAAACACAATTCGGATATCATGTAATTAAGGTGATAGATAAAAATTCCGATGAGATTGCTTATACTGAATTCAAATTTAATACGAGTATCTCAACGGCAACAAAGAACAAAATTCGTCAGGATGCCAAAAGTGCAAAACAAAGAATTGAAAACGGTGAGAATATTGATAGTGTTGCAAAACAACTGAAAAGAGTTTCATCGGAAACACCATTCTTTGAGCGTAGCACGCCCGTATTGGGCTCTGTTTCGTTAACAGATTTTGCCTTTTCTGAAGATGCGGGTGCTGTTTCCGAACCGAAAGATTTGAAAGGTTTCGGTATTATAGTAACGCAAATATCGCAGGTTCGTACAGCAGGTGTTAAACCGATGGAAGATGTGACGGAAGAAATTACGATGGAGTTGAAAAGACTGAAACGCCTTGATATTTTGAAGCAAAAAGCGGATAAACTATTTGCTTCAATAAAAGGTCAAGACATTGAAGCGGCTTTAAATATCGATCAGACATTAGGCATACGTAATGTTGCACAGCTGAAAGATAACGGAAATATACCTGGCTATTCCAATGATGCCGCATTCACGGCACATGTATTTGCAAAACCTTCTTTTGGTAAAGCATCCGAACCGGTGAGAGGCCAAAATGCCTACTTTATCTTCCAGGTAAACAATTTGCAAAAAGCCGATGAAACGAAATTTGCTACTGAATCTAAAACAATCTACGATCAGTTATCAAATCAGTCTAAGGGAAGTGCTTATTACCGTTGGTTTGCCAAAGCAAAGGAAAATGCTGAAATTGATGATTATCGCGCTAAATTTTATATCGATTGATAATCGTTTGATTTTAAGTTTTTATGAAACCTCACGATTCAATTCGTGGGGTTTTTTTATTTATACTCTTTTTTGAATGAAGTTTACGCCTGAAGAAATACGAGACTTGTGTACAAAAACCGGTGGCCGGTATGCTGTCACAAAGAAGGATGAAGCATTCGGATGGTGTAAAAAACTTGCTCTTAACCATTATGAAAATTTTCCGGTTGGTTCGCTATTAGTTCCGGCTCATGCGAGACCTCATTTTTACAGCGTCTATGCTTTTAGTCGGATTGCGGACGATATTGCGGATGAATCGGGTTTTGAAACTTCGGAAAGAATAGCTTTGCTCGGAATGTTGGGTGAAATGTTAACTGATGAAATGCTGTCATATTCAAATCCTATTTTTAAGGCATTGTATTACACCTGTGCCGAAAATGAGATTCCGAAACGACCTTTTCATAAACTTTTGGAAGCATTTAGGAGAGATATATACTTTACAAGACCTGTAACATGGGATGATGTATTCGATTATTGTGAACATTCGGCAAATCCCGTAGGGGAATTGGTATTACGTATTATGGGTAATTACAACGAAAAAACATCTGAGTTATCAGATTGTATTTGTACGGCTTTGCAGTTGGCAAACTTTTGGCAGGACACTGCATCGGACCTACAAAGAGGTAGGAACTATTATCCCTCTACTCTGTGTGGGGAACTTGATTTTACAGAAGATAATTTGTGTAAGGAAGAATTTTCCGCTAAATTTAATAGTGTTCTTATGGAAGCGGTCAGCGTTACCGAGACATTATTCGATCGAGGTAAAGAGATTATTCCATTACTAAAAGGGTGGCGTTTGCGATCTGAAATTGCTTTAACGATTTCGGGCGGTTCATATATAAACTCTCAAGTTAGGAAAATCGGTTCCGATATTTTATTACACAGACCGGCACTATCGGTAAGGGCTTTGCCGTCATTGTTTTATGGATGTATAAAATTATTGCTTAGGTGAGTTTATGGGACATAGTGCCTTAGTTGAAGCGGAAAAGATAACCGCTTTCCCTACAGCTAATAAAACTAATTTTTACTATTCATTCTCTTTTTTACCCAAAGAGGAAAGAGATGCCATAAACACTGTGTATGCTTTCTGCCGCCAAATAGATGATATTGTTGATGATAACCCCTCGCGCGAATTGGAATCCGTTCTGAAAAAAAGAAGAAGATTGGAATGGTGGAGGAATGAAATCGAACAGTGTTACGCGGGAAACTCAACAATACTTTTGCCATTGGCTACGGTAAACAAACGCTTTTCAATACCAAAACAGTATTTCCTTACTCTGATAGATGGTTGTGAACGTGACCTTTTGCAATATCGTTATGATACTTTTAATGAATTGAAAGAGTATTGTTATGCAGTTGCAAGCGTTGTAGGGCTGATGTGTATCGAGATTTTCGGTTATAAATATGAAGAAACGCAGGAATATGCTATAAATCTCGGTTATGCCTTACAGCTTACAAACATTATCCGCGATATAAAAACGGATAAGGACAGGGGGTATATTTATCTTCCGAAGGAGGATTTGGAGCGTTTTAAACTTACATATGATGATATACTTCATGAGCGATACGATGAGAGGTTTATCGAGCTAATGAGATTTGAAACAAGAAGGATTCGTGAGTATTATCATAAAGCAAGAACGGCTTTACGCCCTGATGAACGTAATACGATGTTTACGGCGGAGATAATGGATGCTATCTATTACCGTTTATTGGAAAAAATCGAATTGAATGATTTTAATGTATTCGAAAAAAAGATAAGAGTTTCAGCAGCTCATAAATTTATGATAGCATTCAAGCATTATCTTTCATCAAGAATGTTTATTTCGAGAATAAAAAAATAGTACTACAAAACTAAGGTCGTATATATGAATTATTGGTTGGTAAAATCGGAACCCACAGCCTACTCATGGGATCAATTTGTGAAGGAAGGCAAAACATTCTGGAGTGGTGTAAGAAATTATCAGGCACGAAATAATATGAAATCCATGAGTCTCGGTGACCGGGTATTCTTCTATCATAGTAATGTAGGTCTGGAAATTGTCGGTATTGCCACGGTGACAGGTGAATTTTATCAAGACCCTACGACAGATGAAGATCGTTGGGTTGTTGTTGATTTATCTCCGCTGAAACCACTCAATCAGCCGGTCAGCTTATCAACAATTAAGAAAGAGCCCAGGCTTAGTAATATTGCCCTTGTAAAGTTTGGACGCCTTTCGGTTGTTCCAATTACCGAAGAAGAGTATTCCGTTATTATGGAATTGGCAAACACTAAATAAGTATTATTCACAGTTCAATACCTTGCCATACTCTACGCTGATTCTATTGATCGGGAGAAGCGCATAATCTTTACTCTCTACTTGCACTTCGAGTACACGCGCCAACCCTTTTCGGAACGGTAGTTAGTTTGTTCCGAACAATACATCTACGGACGAATATGGCAAGATATTGAGCCGTGATCTCGCCTAAATTTTTTTGGAATACGCTTTGTCCGTTAAACTGAATATCATGCTAATGTTCAGGAGAAATTTCCATGAAATCGGTTCATGTATTCCACTATTTCTTAGTCGGTTTTTTTTCTTTTTTATATATACATCCGCTTTATGCAGGTACAGTTTTAAGTAGTATTAAAACTGAGCCGAATAGAGCAATATTTTATGGTGTAGGTAATAATGCTTCGGGTTTTTCAGTCTCTCTAAATAATGAGAAGACAAAGTTGATTGCTACGTTCAATGGTGTTACGGCAAGTGATAAAGTGAGCTCGCTTTTTGGAAAAGGAGTAATGAGTGATATTGATATTGTTAATAGTAAAGGCAAGGTTGTTGCTTATATACAACTTAAGGAAAAACAAGGATTTAGTCTCGGTTCAATGCCTTATAGCGATGCTCTTGTCATTGATGCTTTTTCATGGGAAAACCTTAGTGTAAGCCACGATAATTACAGAAGCGGACTTTTGGCTTTACATGATGGCATAGTGAAACAAGCTATGCCCTTACTACAGCAAGCTGCTGAAGCAGGTATCGCAGATGCTTGTGTTTATTTGGGTATTGAGTTGATAAAACAAGCGCGATACGATGAATCATTAGGATGGCTGAAAAAAGGTTTACAACAGCAAACAAGCCTTCCCGATGTATATGCCGCATTATGCCAAATATCAAGAGTAAACGGACTTTTTGAGGAAGCAAAAAGGTATGAAAAACTATTCTCCGAAAAAACCGGAATCAGGTCAGTATTAGACATCCCTGTAGAATATCAACCACCACTTAACACAGAGCTGGATAATAATGAAGAGCCGCTTTCTTTGGCATCTTTGATTGCAGATGAAAATTTTTCAGATACTCTCTCGAAAACATCTGTTGCCGAAAAGAAGGATACTACTCGTTTTGCATCATTATTCAATTCAGGTGGTGAGCAGAAAAAAGCCCAAAGCTCGGAAATCAATAATGCTTCACTTATGCCGAGTTGGATGAAAACAATGTCCGTAGCAATCGTAGCAGTAATAAGTTCATTATTTCTTATAATGTTAATTCTCTACTCGAGATGGAGAAAAAGGCGACGTTTAGAAATGGAAGATGAGGAAATAAATGAAACTGCAGATGAAAAAGAAGCGAATGGCTTTGCGAAAGAACTCGCTTTGGCGAATCAACAATCTGCAAGTACACAAACCGCAATTCATAGATATGGTAATAACAACATTAATGCCCTTATTGATGATGACTCTGAGCATGCCATAAATGACACTGTGACCGGCACTATTGAATTACCCCATGATAGAACCATGTTGGAGGAATTTGTAAGCGAAGTGTTTGAGCGGGGTAAATCTGTTGTTGAAAAAGGTAGGAATTTTGTTGAAGAAAGAAAGCAAAACCCGAGTTCGGGTTTGTATGAACCGGAAGAACAAAAGGATATGATATGGGATGATGAGTCAATTATTTCTTCCCCTCGCGGAGAATTTGAATTAGCAATGCACCTACAGGCAAAACAACGTTTACATCGTTCGGAACTATTAGAATCTTTAGATACGGATATAATTCCTAAACAGCAATTCGGTATATCGAAGATAGCTCGGAAACTTGGAGTTGAAACAGGAAGTATAGAAACAAAACGTACTTTTTCGCATTTACAAACGGATACACGTGCTTTAAATAATTTACGTCAAAAATTTTCTAAACACGATTCCGTTCGTTTCGCACGATGATATTGTAATGATTTCTATAAAGATAAGTACTTATCTAAAAGCATAATACGTTTGTTCTGAATTGTATTTATCGTAATTTAGTACCGTAATAAAATATTTTAATCAATATTATTCAGTAGTAATATGGAAATGTTGCAGAATGCCATTAATTGGTTTGAAATTCCTGTCCACGATTTTGATAGGGCGAAAAGTTTTTACAGTGCAATCTACGATTATGAAATGCCGGAATCAATGATGGGTTCGTATCGTATGGGTTTTTTACTCCATGAAAGGGGAAAAGGTATTGGGGGGGCAATTGTACAGGGCGAGGGTTGTGTACCCGGTGCCGTAGGTACGAGAGTGTATCTTAATGGCGGTAGTGATTTGAATACGGTATTAGCACGTGTTGAACAAGCCGGTGGGGCAGTGATTTTACCAAAAACTGAGATTACACCCGAAATAGGATTCTTTGCAATTTTTTCGGATACGGAAGGAAATCAGATAAGTTTGCATTCAATGTCCTAGTGTACAGGTCGAAAAATAGGGATGCAAAAACTTCTCAATGTCCGCATATTAAACAAACGAAAGAATTGAGCACGAATGTACTTCTCATAATCGGAAGTACATTCTTTCTCGGTTTTTTGTTAGATTGCATCTGTAGTTGTTGTTTTGTCGAGTTCCTGTGAGCCCCGGAAACCAAAGCCGCTACCAACCAAGCCACCTATAATGTGAGCAAATTGTGAAATATTATCTTGCCTGAAACTGTAATACAGTTCTTTGCCAAGATACAGAATAACGATAAGTATAAAGGTAAGAGGTATATGGCCTTGTTTGATATTGGAGAAAGAGCCGAGAAGTATCAACATAAATACAATACCGCTTGCACCTAATAAACCGCCGGGGAATATTAATAAATGCAGTAAACCGGTGACAACAGCTGTTGTGAATATCATGATTGCCATTTTACGAGAGCCGTGTTTTTCTTCGAGTAATGGCCCGATAAGTAATATCAGAGAAAAATTACCGACAAAATGTTCCCAATTTGCATGACCAAGAACATGTGTGAAAATGCGTAAGTAACTAAGCGGATTGAATAAAGAAGCATTCGATTGCAACACAAAAAACATGCGCGTAAGCGTATCGGCTGAAATATCACCAAGTATCCGCGCAACAAAAGCAGCAATCGTAAATGTCAGAATTACCGGAGAGTTGTAGTGTATTTTCATGGTAATTAATAAAAAAGAAAATTAATAAAAAGAGTTTTTTTAAAATTTGTTTTAACCGGTACAAATACTGCCGTATCATATAATGGCTGATTTCGTAGTTTTGCGCCTTCATTTTTAGGATATACATGACTTCAGGTACACTGTACATTGTCTCGACACCGATAGGACATGATGATGACATTACTCTCCGTGCATTAAAAGTTCTCAATACTTGTGATATTGTTGTCTGCGAGGAAATGAAAGAGGGTGCAACGCTATTGCGTAAACACAAACTTTCTAAAACATTGGAAGAACTTAATGAACACTCCGATGAAACGAGGGTGTATGAAATTGTTTCCATGTTACAAGACGGAAAAAATCTTGCATTAATTTCAGATTGCGGAACTCCTATTGTGGCAGACCCGGGCTTGGGTCTTCTTAATGCCTGCTTAACGCGAAATATACCTATTACGGTTGTACCCGGAGTAAGTTCCATTATGACGGCACTTACACGGAGCGGCTTCAAAGCCGATACTTTTGTTAGTGCCGGATTCTTGAGCCGTAAGCCCGAAGAACGCCGAGAACAAGCGCGTGAACTTGCGCGTGAAACAAGAACCGTAGTACTTTTGGAAACTCCGTACCGACTTATGTCTATTTTAACAGCATTAGCGGATGCTATGCCTGATAGAAATGCGTATATCGGTTGTAATCTTACATATCCTTCCGAAACACATCATTACGGTACTTTTACTGAATTACTCGAAAAATTTACGACAAACAAATTCAGAGGTGAATTTGTTATAGTATTTGATGGGTATGTACGTTCAAAATCAGAAACTGCGATGGAGAGTGAAAGAACAAGAAAAAAAACGCGCTCAAAGTTTTCTAAGCAAGAGGAAGAAGAAATTATTGCCAAAAGCGACGAAGAGCAGCTTGATGCGGAAAATCAGGTTGAGGAGAAGAATTATGATGAGGGAATGGAAGATGAATATGATGGTGATGAAGAGTACGATGATGATGACAATGAGTTTGGTGATGATGAAGATGATGATGATGAACAAGATAGCGAGGCCGAAGGAGGAGATGAAAATGAGGACGAGGATGCCGATGCCGGGAGCGATCAGAAAAAATATATAGACAGAGCTGATAGAAGACCGCAACAACAATACGATAATAGACGAGGTTACGGCGACCGAGGCGGACAGCGTTCAGGCACAGGTTACCGTGATGGTGGCGATCGAGGCGGACAGCGTTCAGGTACAGGTTACCGAGATGGCGGTGAACGCGGACAACGTTCGGGCACAGGTTACCGAGATGGTGGCGATCGAGGTGGACAGCGTTCAGGCACGGGTTACCGAGATGGCGGTGAACGCGGACAACGTTCGGGACCGGGTTACCGAGATGGCGGTGAACGCGGACAACGTTCGGGCACAGGTTACCGAGATGGTGGTGAACGGGGACAACGTTCAGGTACAGGTGGTTACCGTGATAATCGTTCCGGTTATCGCGATAATCGTTCCGGTGGTGGAGATAGTCGTTCGGGTGGAGGTGATAATAGAAGAGGTGAGAGAGACAATCGTTATGGCGATAGAAGGAATGATCAGGGTGGAAGGCGTGATTTTAATGACAGAAATGCCAGAGGTGACTCAAGAACTGATAGAAGAGACAGTTATAAGCAGCGTTTTAAACCTGATTCTGATGAGGCGGCGCAACAAAAAAGACAGCACGGAAATCGTGAAGGAGCGAATATTTCTTCTCAAAAAAATTATGAAGGTATGAGACCTTTTCGTCCGCGTTTTGATAGAGACGATCGGGCAAAGGGTAGGGGACAGTTCACACAAAATGATTTAGCGAATAATCCTAACAGGCAATATAAAGATAAGGATAAGGACGAGAAACCTTATAAAAAGAAAAACTATAAAAAGTTTTAAGGGTTAGGGTTGTTTTGCAACCACACATTAAAACGTTCGATTTCAGAACCGATGCGCCGTAATAATGCCATTATTACGGCTGTATCGTCTATATAACCGATAAAAGGAATAAAATCCGGAGTTAGGTCGGTGGGAAGAATAAAATAAGCCAAAGCACATACAATCATGGCTTTGCTTGAAAAAGAGAGATGGAACTCCTTAGTTCGAAGCATTCTAAATAAGGAGTGAATTGTGTTGATGAGAAAACTGATTGACCCAGTGTGACTTTTACTTTTGAGGGTTTCAAGTTTATTCGGTAACCGCCGAATCACACTCTCTTCCTGTTCAGGCGAATAAGTTTCGGCGGCATTATCCAACATCGTATTTTCTTTATCACGAGAAAGCATTACTTGCTAAACCGTTTATTTTGTATTCTCTTTGGATTTCATCATAAGAGCATAAGGAATAATAACACAATAACCGATTACTAAAACAATAGTTGCTATAACGTTTGAAAGTGTATTGTTCCATGTATCAAGATATTTCGTTTCATCTGATGTAATACCTGTAGACAAAAGGATAAACCCGGCAATGATAACAATCATGCCGATAGCAAACACTTTCATGTTATTAACATGAAGCGGTATGCCCCATGCTGTTCTTTTTACTTGTTGACGTGTGGTTTTATTTGGTAAAGCCATGATATTATAAGAGTGTAAATAATAAATTATAGCACAAAGTTACATTATTTCATAAAATTAGACTGTATGGACATCATATCGGAATAACTCCGAACATCTGTACATATTCTACATATACATTATCCGATCTATGTTTCAAACCGAATTTCCGACTCTCAACCTTCTAAGACGTGGTAAAGTGCGCGATGTTTATGATCTTGGAAGTACTTTATTGATTATTGCTACAGACCGAATAAGTGCCTTTGATGTAATAATGGATACACCTATTGAGGGCAAAGGGGCAATCCTTACAGGTTTGTCGAATTTTTGGTTTGAAAAGACAGCCCATATCGTGGAAAACCATATCATATCGAGTAATCCTGACGAATATCCGATCGAATGCGAGCCATATAGGCAACAGTTAGTCGGACGCTCTATGCTTGTAAAAAAAACACAGCCGATTCCGATTGAATGTGTTGTAAGGGGGTATCTTGCCGGATCGGGGTGGAAAGAGTATCAGCAAAGTCGAACGATATGTGGTATTTCTTTGCCTGAAGGATTGGTTGAATCATCGCAGTTACCCGAATTATTATTTACACCTGCCGATAAGGCAGAATCGGGACATGATGAAAACATTACGTTTGAACGTGCTATTGCTACCGTTGGCGAAAGTGTAGCGATGCAAATTAAAACACTTTCTTTGCATCTATATACCTTTGCTCGTGATTTTGCTGCTGAAAGGGGTATTATACTTGCCGATACTAAGTTTGAATTCGGAATTGTACCCGAAGGAAGAATTATTCTTATTGATGAAGCTCTGACCCCCGATTCATCGCGTTATTGGTTAGCTTCGGAGTATGAAGAAGGTAAAGCGCAAGTAAACTTTGATAAGCAAGTATTGCGCGACTATTTGGAAAGTACGGGCTGGGACAAGAATCCGCCGCCGCCACCTCTACCGGAAACAATTTGCAACAGGATTCGTGAGAAGTATCAGATGGCTTATGATATTTTGACTTCGTAAGACTGTAACCGTTCTTTTGACTTTTCGTATTATTGTTCTCAACCATTACTACCGGAAAAATTATGTACGAAGAACTCGATGAGAATACAATACAAGAACCCGCAGGTGAAGAAGTAAAACCTTTAATCGGTTTCATAGAGATATTGACGCAGCCCTATGAATTGGGTAGAAAAATAATTCCGAAATGGTTTCAAGTTGTAGCAATAGCCGTATTGTTTGAAACGCTGTGTATTGTGAGCGGGGCTTTTATTATTTCCAAAAGTGACGGGGTACGAAGCGAAATGAATTCCTTGTTTTCAAAAACATTGGAAAAAATGGAAAGCAACCCCAGTATTTCCGAAGAAAAGCTTGAAGAGATGAGGGAGACATTTGAACATAGTTTGGATTTTAATATTGTTTCAGCAGTGGGTGTTTCTATAGCTACGAGTTTCCTTCCGATATTTATTATAGGTGCATTCTTCTTTTTGGCGGCGCGCTTATTTGTGGAAGAACCGAGCCCGTACAGCAATATTATGGCATTAACGGGCTATGCTGCCATAGTTACAGGAATTGGTGTTCTAGTTTCGTCCATGCTTCAATTTATAGGTGATTCTACAGCTTATTCGCTTACATTATCTTTTTTAGTTGACCCGGCGGAACATGCTGCTTGGTTTAGCTTTCTCAGCCGCATATCAATATTCACATTTTTATATTATATAGTATTGG